>VAZH01000430.1 GCA_005884465.1 Alphaproteobacteria bacterium
CGCGAGATCGTGAGCGGTATGGAGAGCCACGAGACGCGGCTCTATCATCTCGGAGCGGCTGCGGTGAAGAGATCGACGCTGTCGGATGCCAATACAATGCGGCCATGGCAGGTGTTCAGCGAGTTGTTTGAGCAGATGCTGGAACAGGCGCATTGTGGCCTGCGGCGGGCGAGCAGAGACGCGGTCCGGCTGATTGATTCGACAACGTTGCGGCTCTCGAGCCTCAGCGAAGACTGGGCGACGTTCTCGACCGATGTCTTTGGCGCCAAAATCCACATTGTCTATGACCCGAAAGCTGAGCTTCCAGTTTACTTTGCGGTGACGCCTTCCAAGGTCAACGACATCACGCCAGCCAAAGCGATGCCGATCGAGGCGGGCGCGACCTATGTCTACGATCTCGGCTATTACGATTATGGCTGGTGGGCGGCGCTTAACGATGCTGGTTGCCGTTTCGTGACACGGCTGAAGAAGAACACTCCGCTGCGCGTGGTCCATGAGAACCGGGTGCCCAGCAACAGCAATATTCTGAGCGACCGTATTGGCCATCTCCCCCAAAGGCTTGCTCGGAACCGCACCAACCCGATGCAAGAGCCGGTTCGAGAGTTGCGGGTGATCAACGATGCCGGCAAGGAGCTACGTATCGTCACCAATGATCTCGACAGCCCGGCCCAGGAGATCGCGGACCTTTACAAGCAGCGCTGGCAGATCGAGTTGTTCTTCCGCTGGGTCAAGCAAGTTCTGAGAATCAAGCACTTCATCGGCACGTCCGAGAATGCCGTGCGTATTCAGATCGCGGTTGCGCTCATCGCCTTCCTCATTCTGCGCATCGCCGCATCTCTCCAAAAGGCTGTGCGCAGCCCACTCGAATTTGCGCGACTCATACGCGCAAACCTCATGCACAGGCGTCCCCTCGACCGATTGCTAGATGCCGAGCAGCCACTTCAAATAAGTCCAAATCAGTTGAACCTGGGACTATACTTCCAATGAACCGGACAGTCGTGGCCTTGTGCCGGGCATCCACGTCTTTCTTACCTGAGAGTTCGCCAAGACGTGGATGGCCGGGCCAAGCCCGGCCATGACGCCGTCATATTGCCCGGTCGAATCCATCAAAACGGCGAGCTTGCAAGGGGACCTACAACACTTTCCCCGGGTTCATGATGCCGAGCGGGTCGAGCATCGCCTTGATGGAACGCATCAGCTCGATCGCGACCTTGTCTTTCACTTGAGGCAATTCATCGCGCTTGAGCACGCCGATGCCGTGCTCGGCGGAAATCGATCCGGCCATCCGCAGCACGATGTCGAATACCACCGCATTGACCTCGTGCCAGCGCGCAAGAAAATCCGCAGGGTCGCCGCCAACGGGCTGGCTGACATTATAATGGATATTGCCGTCGCCGAGATGGCCGAACGGCACCGGCCGCGCGCCCGGTATCAACTTTATCACCGCCGCATTGGCTTGTTCGATGAAATCAGGCACCGCGGCGACCGGCACCGAAATGTCGTGCTTGATCGAGCCGCCTTCCGGCTTTTGCGCCGCTGACATTTCATCGCGCAGCTTCCAGAACGCCATACGCTGGCTGAGGTTTGCCGCGATCACGGCGTCATCGACGATGGCCTGCTCCATACCCTGCGCCAGGATCGATTCCAGCGCAGCGCGGGCGTCATCGCGCGGGGAAGACAGCTCCATCAGCACGTACCATGGATGCTTGCCGCCTAAGGGATCGCGAATGTCGATGCCATGACGCACGCTGAAATCAACCGCGATATTCGAAAGCAGCTCGAAACTGGTAAGCGTGCCTGCGGCCTCGTTCTGCGAGATCGAGAGCAGCTTCAGTGCCGCCGCCGGCGATCTGAGGCCGACGAAGGCGGTTTCCACCGCGTGCGGTTTTGGAAACAGCTTTAGGGTCGCCGCGGTGATGATGCCGAGCGTGCCCTCGGCGCCGATGAAGAGGTTGCGCAAATCGTAGCCGGTATTGTCCTTCTTCAGCTTCGACAGCCCGTTCAGAATTCGGCCGTCGGCGAGCACCACTTCGAGCCCGAGCGCCATCTCGCGCGCCACGCCATAGGCCAGCGCAGTAGTGCCACCGGCATTGGTGGAGAGATTGCCGCCGATGGTGCAGCTTCCCTCCGCGCCGAGCGACAACGGAAACAGCCGGTCGAACTCGCTGGCGTGCTGCTGCGCGACTTGCAGCACCACGCCAGCCTCGCAGGTCATGGTATTGGACGCGGTGTCTATATCGCGGATCTTGTCCATCCGCCGCATCGAAATGACGACCTCGCCATGATGCGGCGTCTGCCCGCCGACAAGACCGGTATTGCCGCCCTGCGGCACCAGCGCGATCCGCTGTTCGCTGGCAAGCTTGCAGATCGCGGATACTTCCGCGGTCGAGCCTGGCCGCAGCACCAGCGGCGAGCGGCCGTGAAACAGGTCGCGCTCCTCGGTGACGTAGGGCGCGATGTCAGCCGCGTCGGTCACCGCATATTTATTGCCGACGATCTTGCGGAAACGCGCGATCAATTCGGGCGAGAGCGGCGACGCTGATGGCTGGACGATATTCATTCTTGTCACTTTACGCTTGCTCATTTCCGCCCCATGGCGGCACGGCGCAGCCGATCGTTGATCGCTTCGCCGAGTCCGTGATCCGGCACCGGCATGACAGCGATGGCGCGCGCGCCCCTGGTGTCGAGCGCGCGAAGATAACCGAAAAGATTGGCGGCGGCCTCGTTAAGATCGCTATGTGCGGACAAATTCATCACCGCGGTTGCGCTATCTGCTCCCTGCACCGCATCAGGGCCGAACGCCAGCAGCGCTTCACCGGCCTCGATGCTCTCCGCATTGAGCCGCACCGGCGTGCGCGGCGCGTAATGCGAGGCCAGCATGCCCGGCGCCAGAGGCTGGCTTGTATTGTTGTCGCCATCTTCGGGCGGTTGCACCAGCGCACGGCCGAGCACGCGTTCGATCTCGCCGCGCGGCACGCCGCCGGGCCGCAGCAGCATCGGTTCGTCAAAACATCCGACAATGGTGGATTCGACGCCGACCGCGACCGCGCCGCCGTCGACGATCAGATCTATGCGCCCGGCGAGATCGCTTTGCACATGCGCCGCCGTCGTCGGCGAGACGTGGCCTGACAGATTGGCCGATGGCGCCACCACCGGTCCGCCGAACGCGCGCAGGATGGCCCGCGCCAGCGGATGAGCGGGCACCCGGATCGCGACGCTATCGAGACCTGCGGTGGCAAGATCGGCAACCGCGCAGTCATTTGTCTTCGGCAGCACCAGCGTCAGCGGGCCCGGCCAGAATGCTTGTGCCAGCGCGATCGCCCGCGCCTCAAAGCGGGCAACAAGCCGCGCAGCCGCGAGATCCCTGACATGGGCAATCAGCGGATTGAACGAGGGCCGGCCCTTGGCCTGATAGAGCC
>VAZH01000377.1 GCA_005884465.1 Alphaproteobacteria bacterium
CCAACGAGATCAAGCAGGAGCGCTGGAACGCGCTGATGGCGCGGCAGCAGAAGATCTCCGCCCGCCGGCTGAAGCGCAAGGTCGGCACGCGGCAGCAGGTCATCATCGACGAGGTCGGGCCCAGTGTGGCCAAGGGCCGCTCCAAGGGCGACGCGCCGGAGATCGACGGCGCGGTCTATGTGGCGAGCCGCCGGCCGCTGCGCGTCGGCGAGATTGCTACGGTGAAGATCGAACGCGCCGACGAGTACGATCTGCACGGCAGCGCGGTGGGGTTTTAGCGATCGCGTGTCCCGGGCGCAGCGCAGCACGTAGTGGTGCGCTGCAGACCCGGGACCCCGGTTTCTTTCAAAGGCAAGTGAACCGGGGTCCCGGATCAGCGGTGCACCGCTCCGCTACGCTTCGCGCTACATATACGACGACACCGAAAGCGAGCGCGGCCGAAGCTCCAACCTGCCCAAACAGCCCAAAGCCGTATCCATAGAACACCCAACTGAAGATCAAGGATTGAACGAGATAGTTGGTGAAGGCCATCCTCCCGAGCGGGGCCGCCCACCCCAACAGTTTTGATCCGGGTTGCGTGCTCGCCAAGCCGATAATGGAGGCTCCGTAGGCGAAAGCCAAAGTGACAGTAGCAAGCTCTCGGCCTGCACCAATGGTGACCATGACCGCTGCCAACGCAACGCCGAATAGAATCCAACGATTATCAGAGGCGCGCTGTACCACACCGGTGCGCCAGATGAAGGCACCCAGCAGGAAAAGGGCGATCGTGCGCGGAAATATCCAGACGTGAAGCGGTGCGATGGCCCGCAGCTCACCGAGGCGAAATGAGAGTACTTCGGAAAAGCTGCCCGTTGCGTAGACGCTTCTTGCATCCAACACGTGGTGCGCCATCGAGGACGTATCAGGAAGGGGTACGAGTTGGGAAAGGTAAGGCGTGAGGTAGAGGCCCAAAAATAGCAGACCGCTGGTCGCAAGTAGCCAAGTTGGGCCAAAAAGGAAAGGTAGCGCAAGCAAGCCCGCCAACGCGTATTCAGTCAGAATATCGCCATTCCAAATAAGCGTCATGTGAAGAAGGCCGATCGCCAGTAAGACCACCAGCCTTCGCAGGAGCAGAACCACGCGACGCTTGACAGGAAGCCGCTCGAATTGAATCGCGAGACCCGCGCCGAACAATAGCGAGAATAGCGCGAAAGCTTTCAAAGTTATGGCTCGATCCAGGAAAGCCTCGACGGCGCGATCTAGTGGCGACGCGATTTCATTTAGTGGCAGGAATTGTTCGAAGATCGAGACGCGAAATTCAAATACGAGATTGATGGCCATAACGCCAAACAATGCCAAGCCGCGGAGAATGTCCAATTCGACAAGCCGGTTGGCCGGGACAAGAGGCGTTGAAAGCGGAGCTCGCGTAAGGTGCTCGTTTGGCTCGCTCATGTCGTCCATGCTGGATCGCCGAAGGCCGTTCAGCCAATCATCAAGACAAGCTCGCGGCTAAACTGCAAGCACTACAAGATCGATTGGACTTCCCATTGGGGATACCGGCTCTTGACACCGCCGGCCGTTCGGCTGTATGGCGGCGTCATGAAACTTCACCGGACCATTCGCTGCGCCATTTTCCGTCGTCGCTCGTTCGACGATGATGGGTCGCGCCGTGTCCGACGACAACGCTGAACAACTAGATCAGCTACGTTTTCGAGAAGGCCGCACCCGCAAAGTGCGGCCTTCTCGCGTTTCCGCCTGCTTTTCATCCCAGGGAGTTTGACATGACCAATGCCGCACATCCGTTTGACGCGCTGATGGACATCACCGCTCGCCCGTCCACGGTCTTCGTCCGGGGCGAAGGTTCATTTCTGTGGGATGAAACCGGCAAGCGCTATCTCGATTTCGTTCAGGGCTGGGCGGTCAATTGCCTGGGCCACTCGCCGCCTGAAATCGCCGAAGCGCTCACGGCGCAGGCAAAGCTGCTGCTGACCCCAAGTCCCGCCTTTTACAACGCGCCGAGCCTCAAGCTGGCAAAGGCCTTGGTCGATTACAGTTGCTTCGACCAGGTGTTCTTCACCAATTCCGGCGCAGAAGCCAATGAGGGCGCGATCAAGCTCGCCCGGAAATACGGCGCCCTGCACCGCAACGGCGCTTACGAGGTCATCACGTTCGAAGGCGCCTTTCACGGCCGCACGCTGGCGACCATGTCGGCATCCGGCAAGAAAGCCTTTGAACCGCTGTTCGAGCCCAAGGTTTCAGGCTTTCCCAAGGCGCAGCTGAACGATCTGGCGTCGGTGGCGCGATTGATTAATGACAAAACCGTTGGCGTGATGCTGGAGCCTATCCAGGGTGAAGCCGGCGTCTGGCCCGCGACCGACCGATTTCTGCGCGAACTGCGGACGCTGACCAGAGAGCACGGCCTGTTGCTCATCCTGGACGAGATCCAGACCGGCATCGGCCGTACCGGGAAACTTTTCCATTACGAGCACGCCGGCATCGAGCCTGACATCATGACGCTTGGAAAGGGCATCGGTGGAGGCGTGCCGCTTGCCGCCTTGCTGGCCACCGCAGCGGCCTCCTGCTTCGAACATGGCGACCAGGGCGGCACATTCAACGGCAATCCGCTCATGTGCGCGGCCGGACTTGCGGTTCTGCAGCGAGTGTCTGATCCGGATTTTCTGAAATCGGTGGTTGATACCGGCCTGTATCTGGAAAGCGAATTGCAGCGGATGTCCGCGCGCCATGGTCTCGGCGACGTCCGTGGCAGGGGTTTGCTGCTCGCGCTCGATCTGAAACACCCCATCGGTGCCTCGATCGTCGCGCAAGCGTTTGAGGAAGGTGTGCTGCTCAACTCGCCACAACCGGACGCGCTGCGCTTCATGGCGGCGCTCAACGTCACGCGGGAGGAAATCGTCGGCATGATCGATTGCCTGGATACGATCCTCACGAAGATGGGCGCTGCAAGGCGTGTGGCGTAGCAGGCAAATGACTCTCAACGAGTCGTCCCCGCGAAAGCGGGGATCCATAACCACAGGCGTTCGTTGTTGCAGGAGGCGTCTGCCAGCAGTGCTAAAAACGCGACATCACGCGGTATGGGTCCCGGCGTTCGCCGGGACGACTCAGAGGTGAGCCCCCTACGGCTTCAAGATCGACGCGCCGGTCGTGACTCTGCTTTCCAGATCGATGTGCGCCTTGGCCGCATCCTTCAGTGCGTAGGCGTGATTGATCGGCACGTGCAGTTTCCCGTTGATGACGGCGGCAAACAAGGTGTCGGCGCCCTCCAGCAGTTCGGAACGCTTGCCGATATAGTCGCTGAGTTTCGGCCGGGTCGCGAACAGCGAACCGTGATTGTTGAGTTCGGCGATCGAGAATGGCGGCACCGGGCCTGAGGCGCTGCCGAAACTCACGAACATCCCGCGCGGCTTGAGGCAGGACAGCGAGCCCGGAAATGTGGTTTTGCCGACTCCATCGTAGACGACGTCGCAAAGCTCGTTGCGGCTGATCTGCTTGACACGCGCCACGAAATCTTCCTCGGCGTAGAGGATGACGTGATCGCAGCCGTTGGCGAGCGCGAGGTCGGCCTTCGCTTTCGAGCCGACGGTGCCGATGACGTGGGCGCCGAGCGCCCTCGCCCATTGGCATGCGAGCAAGCCGATGCCGCCGGCTGCGGCATGGATCAGCACCCGATGGTGCGGCTCGACCTTGAACGTCTTGTGCAGGAGGTACCAGACCGTCAATCCCTTCAGCATCAGCACTGCGCCCTGCTCGTAGGTGATGTGGTCGGGCAGTTTTACGAGTCTCTCCCACGGGATATTTCGCTCGGTCGCGTAACCGCCGAGATTAAAATAATAGGCGACGCGGTCACCCG
>VAZH01000378.1 GCA_005884465.1 Alphaproteobacteria bacterium
CTCCAGTTCGGATGTTTGAGGGCCTGCGCCAGCGTCGCCTGCTCGATATCGGCGATGGCCCAGGTGCGAAATGGCCCGCCGGATGCGGTGATGATTACGCGAACCAGTTCTTCGCGATTGCCCGAACTTAGCGCCTGGAACAGCGCGTTATGTTCAGAGTCGGCGGGCAGGATGCAGGCACCGGCCTTTGCCGCGCGTTGCATGAAGAAATCGCCGGCGCAAACAAGGCATTCCTTGTTTGCGAGCGCAATCGTCGCGCCGCGATCTACGGCCGCGAGCGCAGGCTTCAATCCGGCCGCGCCGCTGACTGCCGCCATCACCCAATCCGCCGGTCGCGACGCTGCTTCGATAATAGCGCTTTCGCCTGCGCCGCATTCGGTACGCGTGCCGGCCAGCGCATCTTTCAGCTCAGCGAGGCGATCGGGATCGGCGATAGCCGCAAAGCGCGCGCCGAATTCTTTGGCGAGCTTCGCCAGCCCCTGCACGTTGCTATTTCCGGTCAGCGCTTCGACCCGGTAACGGTCGCGCGAAGCCCTCAGCAAATCCATCGTGCTGTCGCCGATCGAGCCGGTAGCACCGAGGACGGTCACCGTACGTACCGCAGATGCCGCGGCCTTGTTGTTACGCAATGGAACTGCGCTCATGAATTCACCAAACCATAAGACCGCGGCCGACGCCATCCACACCGCCCCGCAAAAGTCCGAAAAATGCCGCCAGCACCACCGCGGCGACGAATCCGTCGAGACGATCCATCAACCCGCCATGCCCGGGAATGATATGGCTGGAATCCTTGACGCCGAAACGCCGTTTTACCGCGGATTCAAAGAGATCGCCTAGTTGGGAAGCAATGGAGAGAACCGCCGCGAGCAGAAGTAAAGGGCCCATTTTCAGCGTCAGCGCAGGGTCGGCTTTGTTCGAGCCGAACACCGCAAATCCTGCCGCCACGATAAGGCTCGCCAGGAACCCGCCGAAGGCACCGGCCCACGTCTTCTTCGGACTGACCCGCGGCCAGAGCTTCGGCCCGCCGATCCCACGGCCTGCAACATAACCGCCGATATCGGTGACCCACACGATCAGGAGGACAAAGACGAGCGCAACAAATCCCATCTCAGCATCGAGGCGCACCAGCACCGATGCAACCTGCGCCACGGCGGCATAGCCGAATCCGCCCGCCGTCCAGCCGCGCCGGTCTGGCGAGAGCAACGCGACGCCGGCCAAACCGAGCACCAATGCAAGGAGCGCCGCATCGATCCGTCCGAGCGCGAAACAGAAGCCGGCGATCGCAAGTGCAATTACTCCTGACGCGACCACGCGCGTCTCGCGCGCCGCACCCACGATCGTCAGCCATTCGATATAGAGGCCGATCGCGGCAAGCGTGACGAGGGTGGTCCACAACCATCCGCCGGCATATGCGATCGCAATTGCGACAGGAGCCAGTACCGCCCCGGCGATGACGCGCATCAGGAGATTGCGCGAACCCTGCCCGGCAACAGCCGCCGGCGCGGCCTCGCCCTCGGTCACGATCCGGTTTTCGCGGCCAGACCGCCAAAGCGGCGCTCCCGTCTGGCATATTCGGCGATCGCGCCCTCGAGCGCGGCCTTGTCGAAATCCGGCCAGTGGATCGGCACGAACACCAGTTCGCTGTAGGCCGCCTGCCACATCAGGAAGTTCGACAGCCGCTGCTCTCCGCTGGTGCGAATGATCAGATCGGGATCGGGAATATCGGGCGCATCGAGGTATCGGCCGAGCGTGTCGGCGTCGATCGAGGCCGGGTCGCGTTTGCCCGCGGCGGCTTCGCGCGCAAGCCGTCGCGCCGCGCTCGCGATTTCCTGGCGCGATCCGTAATTGAACGCGACCACCAGGTTCAGCCGTCTGTTATCCCGCGTCAGGTCTTCGGCCTCTGTCAGAAGCGCGCAGATGTCCGGCTCCAATCCGTCGCGCTCGCCGATCACGCGCACCCGAACCCCGTCGCGATGCAGCGTCGCAAGATCGTTGCGGATGAACCGCCGAAGCAAACCGAACAGGTCGCCGATTTCGGTTGCGGGACGCGACCAGTTTTCCGAGCTGAAGGAGAAAATCGTCAGATAGAGAATGCCAAGTTCGTTGGCCGCGCGAACGACGCGACGCAACGCCTCGACGCCGCGGCGATGGCCTTCCGCACGCGGCAAGCCGCGGGCCGCCGCCCAGCGCCCGTTGCCGTCCATGATGATCGCCACATGCAAGGGACCGTCGATTCGATCCGGTCCATCGGTTGCGGGGGCGGCGGCGTTCGACATTCAAGATCCTTCGTTAGACGGTGAGGATTTCTTTTTCCTTGGCCGCAAGCAACTGATCGATCTCAGAGATGGTTCCGTCGGTCGCCTTCTGCACGTCATTGGCCAGACGTTCCTGATCGTCCTCGGAAATCTCGTGATTCTTCTCAAGCTTCTTGACCATATCCAGGCCATCGCGGCGGACATGCCGGACCGCGACCCGGGCCGCCTCGGCATATTTGTGCGCGACTTTAACAAGCTCCTTGCGGCGCTCTTCATTGAGTTCGGGAATTCTTAAACGCAGCACCTGTCCTTCGGTGGCCGGACTTAGACCGAGGTTGGAATCGACGATCGCCTTCTCCACGGCCTTGACCATCGACTTGTCCCATACCTGCACGGAAAGAAGACGCGGCTCGGGCACGCTGATGGTCGCAAGCTGGTTCAACGGCATGTGAGTGCCGTAGGCATCGACCTGCACCGGCTCCAGCATCGATGCTGCGGCTCGGCCGGTTCGCAAACCGCCCAATTCATGCTTGAGAGATTGGGTGGCGCCTTGCATGCGGCGCTTCAACTCGTTGATATCGAATTTATCCGTGGGCATAACACTCTCCCTCTGAAAACTCGTGGTCGAGGCAATCAAGCCTGCCGCTCCCGGATGCTTCCCAAGCCCGTCAGCCGGCGACGATGGTGCCGTGGCCTGTGCCCTGCAGGATCGCACCTATCGAACCCGGCTCGGCAATCGAGAACACGATGATAGGCAGCGACGTCTCGCGAGCAAGCGCGAATGCGGTGGCATCCATGACCTTGTAGCCGCCTTCGATCGCCTGCGAATGCGTCAAACGGTCGAACCGCTTGGCGGAAGGGTCCTTTTTGGGATCGGCGCTGTAGACGCCATCCACATTGGTGGCCTTCAAGACCGCCTGCGCGCCGATTTCGGCGGCCCGCAGCACAGCCGTGGTATCGGTGGTGAAGAACGGGTTGCCGGTTCCGCCGCCCAGCAGCACGATCCGGCCTTCGGCGAGATATTTGTGCGTCGCACCGCGGGTGAACAGTTCGCAGATTTGCGGCATGACGAACGCTGACAGGGAGCGCGCGGGCATTCCCCGCCGTTCGATCGCCGCCTCAAGCGCAAGGCAGTTCATTACGGTGGCGAGCATGCCCATGGTATCGCCGGTCGGGCGGGAGACGCCGCGTGACGATACTTCCACGCCACGGACAATGTTTCCGCCGCCGACCACAACGGCAACCTCGGCGCCGAGTTGGCGGGCGGCGATCAGGTCCCCGGCGATCCGGTCGACGGTTGTCTGATCGATGCCGAAGGCTTGCGTGCCGGCGAGGAATTCGCCCGAGATCTTGATCACCACGCGACGATAGACCGGCT
>VAZH01000396.1 GCA_005884465.1 Alphaproteobacteria bacterium
TCGGTCGCGGTCGGCCCCGGCGCCACGGCATTGACCGTAATGCTGCGGCCGCGCAATTCCTTGGACAGAATCGCCGTCATGGTTTCCACCGCCGATTTGGTGGCGGCATAAACTGCGTAGGTTTCCAGCTTGGTGCCGACCACACTGGTCGAGAAATTGACGATCCGTCCGCCGTCGCGCAACCGCCTTGCGGCCTCGCGCATGGCGTTGAAGCTGCCCTTGAGGTTGACCGCGACCTGCCGGTCGAACAACGCATCGTCGCTGTCGGCGACTTTCGCCAACCTCATGATGCCGGCATTGTTGACCAGCACATCGACGCCGCCAAAAGCCCGCTCTGCAGCGTCGAACATGGTGTGTACGGCGTCCGGATCGCTGACGTCGGCCTTTACCGCGATTGCCCGGCCGCCCTTGGCTTCGATCTTGTGCGCCAACGTCTCGGCCGATGCTACATCGCCGGAAAAATTGATGACGACGGTGAAGCCGTCAGCGGCCAGACGCTCGGCCACCGCGGCACCAATGCCGCGCGAGGCGCCAGTCACAATCGCGACTCTACTGGTCTTCTCGGTCATCCATTTCTCCTCAAGCCTTGGGGGCGCTCTTTACTCCGTCAAGCGCCGCAACGTCGTTCTCTCAAGGCCTCGTGATCGCTGGCGCCATGCCTGTATAAATGATTGTACGTAATTGCCGACACAATCTCGTCCGAATTTACCTGCAGACACGAAATATTTCGCGAGCAGCGGGGGCGCTGTTCAGTTGGTCTTGAACCTTACGGAACGCTCATCATGCCCCCGGATACTGCCTTCGCCTCGCAGGCCCTGCCTTCCCGCTCGTCTGCTTCCCTGCAGCTGTCGAAAGGCGTCACCCGCCTGGAAGTCACGCTGAAACTCACGACCGCGATCCTCGCGCTGGCGGCCGGCGTCTATACTTATCTCGGCGTCCGCGAATTGCTCAACGGCAGCCCCGGCATGGTGTTCTTTGCCGCGGTGATCTATTCCGTCGCGGTGTCGGCAGGCATCTATGCGTTCTGGGTGTTCCTGATGCATTTCATGCCGCATGTGATTTATCGCAGCGGCCGTGGCTTGATGTTCGGTTGCCTGCTGCTCGGCTCGTTGATGATCGTGGCGATGTCGTCATGGTTGAACGCCTCGGCGCTGGCCGGCGCCGCCGCGATCCAGCAGCATCTCGCCATCACGGTGCAGAACTACACCCATGATCTCGATACCGCCAACACCAACGCCATCGCAGCGCAGGGACTGTTGCCGGATATCCAGCTGGCATCATCGCGCTTCGCAAAGCTTGCCGACGCCGAGCGCGCGGGCTCGCTCACAGGCACCGCCGGATCCGGCACCGTGGTTCAGCTTCTGACGCAGATGTCCGGGCAGCTCGACAGTCTCGGCCAGGAGGTCCAGGCTTCGAGCAAGCGCGTCTCGGCGTTGTACGAGCAGGGCAGCAAGAATCTCGCGAAGATGCGTGAATTGATTTCCGACCGTGGACCGATTGCGGCGCGCAGCGATGCATTCGCAACCGAATCGCTGGCGCTGATGGGCGTGATCGCCAATCTGCAGCAGACTTCGGTCGCGCCGGCGGTCAAGCGTGCCGCGGCCTCGCTGTCGTCGACGTTCATTGCGCCGGCCGCAGGCAGCCGCACCTCCGATCTCGCGGATCGCCAGACCGCTGTGGTCGGCAAGGTGGAAAGTTCGATCGGAGCACAGGCGGCGTCGCTCTCGGACGCCGCGGACAAAATTCTGGCGATGCCGCGGGTCGAGCCGATCAGGTTTCAGACGCTGTCGCCTGCCGAGGCGGTCTTGCGCTACGCCGGCGATTTCATCCCGAGCTGGGCCGGTGCGATCTCGATCGATCTGATGCCGGCGGTGCTGGTGCTGATCCTCTGCGTGGTGCACGCCGCGATACGGCGCGAAGGCATTCCAGCCGTCAGCGCGTCGAACATGACTGCGGGCGAACTGATCGCCGCCTTGCAGGTGGCGCGCGAGGTCGGGGATGCGCGGAAGGCGGCGCCAGGTGAAACGCCAAGTGAAGCGAAGGCTGACGGAAAACCCGTTGCCAAACCGGCAGCGACGGTCGATGAAAACATCACCTCGCTGACGCCGGCGCGGCACACCAAATAGCGCATCGCCGTGCCGCAATCTTCCACCATGCAGCAACGCTTTCACGCCTGGCTTTTGGATCGGGCCGATGAAGCCATCTTGCGCTGGATTTTCCGCAGCATCGTCATGGTCACGATCGCCGTGCTCGCGGTCGACCTCGCGACCATGCAGGGGTGGATCGCCAATCCCGGCCCGGCATCGACACCGGCCGAGATCGAGCTGGGTTCACCGGCGCTGAATTTCCCCAGCCTGCCATCGGTCCTGGCCCCGTGGCTGCCCGGCGGCGACAAGCGCCTGGTGCCGCTACCGCAGCCGGACGGCATCATGGCCCAGCCGATGACGTTCGAACTGGTGAGCGGCGGCAAGTTGATGGCGACCGGGACCATCACACCGGGAAGTTCGCAAAGCTTCGCCGCGGAAGTCGGCAAACGCGGCGATTACGTCAAGACCGTGGTGCTGAATTCGCCGGGCGGCTCGGTGACCGACGCACTGGCGATGGGACGGCTGATCCGCGAAAGGAAATTCGCCACCGAGGTCGAGGCGGGAAAATATTGCGCGTCGTCATGTCCGCTGGTGTTTGCCGGCGGGGTCGAGCGACGCGCCGGCGACAGGGCTACGATCGGCGTGCATCAGGTAGCGGCGCTCCGTTCGGCGGCCAACGGCCCGCCACGCGATGAAATGAGCGTTGCGCAAAACATCTCGGCGCGCTGCCAGCGCTATCTCGCCGATATGGGCGTCAGCCTGCAGGTCTGGGTGCATGCCATGGAGACACCGCACGATAGACTGTTCGTCTTCAAGCCGGATGAGCTGAAGTCGCTCAACATGGTGACGGCGGCACCCGTGTCAGCGCCGATTGCCGGACCTGCGACGACAAAGACACGTTCGTAATGCAGGCGGCCTCTTCCGCCGCCGGGTGAACGCCGGGACGATGGAACCATCCGTCCCCCGACGGCGTTATCAGCGATCATCGGAGGTTCGCCATGCAGGTTTTTCTGGGAATGATTCTGGGGGCGCTGCTGCTGGTCGCTGGCGTCTACATGTACGACTCGATGCAGACCTCGACCGTCGCCACCGGTCAGGTGGCCCAGGCCAATCGCACCATCGTCAATTGGGACGTCGCGGCAAGCGACTGGAATGCGCTGAAGCGGCGCGCCCATGACGACTGGATCAAGCTGTCGTCGAAGTAATCGCGTCAACGTTTCAACATCGCAAAGTCCAGCGCCTTCGCACTTTGCGAGGGCGCTGTTATTGTTGCCGCAGCTCTATTTCCAGAACGCGGGCTGCGCAAGCGCGCGCAGCTGATCGCAAGTCGGCCGAAAAACTGGAAAAACTGCTCGACCGATAAGCGCGCGGCCGGCGGCAATTTCCTCCGGCCGCGCTGTCCCGAAAGGCCTTAGCCCTTCAGCTTCTTGGTGCACTCACTGTAATAGCCGCCGCCCTTCTGGATCCACTTCAAGCCGCCATTGGCGTTGGTGGCCTTGTTGGCGTTGTACTGATCGACGCAGGTATGCATCCGCGCCTTGCCGGCGCTTTCCTTGGAATATTTCGGGTCGACGGCGGACGGGAACATCGCGGGGCCGGCTGGCGCCGCGGCGGGAGCGGCT
>VAZH01000397.1 GCA_005884465.1 Alphaproteobacteria bacterium
CTGCCGGTCGGCGACGAAGAAGCGCCGCGTCGGCGCGTTGGCGACGCGCATTTCCTCGGTGACGACATAGCGCTCGAGAAAGCTGCGTTCGTGACCGCCATATTTCTTGGGCCAGGTCATGCCGAGCCAGCCGCGGGCGCCGACCCGGCGGGAGAATTCCGGCGCATCGGCGTCTTCGCGATTGGGCTTGTGCGGATCGAAGGTGCCGGCGGCGATTTCGTCGGCGAGAAATGCGCGCACTTCCTTGCGCAGCTTCTCGCATTCGGGCGGCAGGCGGATCGGATCGAAACGGAGGGCTGCGGTCATTTTTCAGGTCTCGACTTTCGTACAGACGAATTTCTTGATCAGCGCGACGCCACCAGCGGCCACAATTCATCGGCGCCGCGCGCGGCGACCATTTTTCCGAGCTCGACCGCCCAGTAGCTCTCGGAACCGAAATCGTCGCGCCAGGCCAGCGCGCGCAAGGTGTAGCGATGCAGAATGTGCTCGATCGTAAAGCCGATCGCGCCGTGGACCTGATGGGCGATCGCAGCGCCTTTTTCGGCGGCTTCCGAGCAACGGACTTTTGCAGACACTGCTTCGAGAAAAACCTCGTCATCGAATGATTTGCTGTTGGCGATGGCATCGGCGGCCGAGGTTGCCGCTGCCAGCGCCGCCGCCGACTCGCCGGCGAGCCTTGCCAGATTGTGCTGCACCGCCTGGAATTTCGAGATCTTCTTCTCGAACGCGATGCGCTCGTTGGAATAACGCACGCTGACCTCGAGCATCGATTCCAGGCTGCCTGCGATCTGCAGGCTTCGCGCCACCGCCCCCATCAGCATCAGCGAGGTCTGATCGAAACCTTTTGGCGCCGGCTTGATCGCTGTGGGTGCAACGCTGGTGAACGTCACGGTATCGCTGTCGTCGCCGGCGAGATTGAGGCCGGGCTCGATCCGGCAACCGGCGGCGTCGACCAGCGCGATCGAGAGACCGCCGGCGCCGCTGGCGAGCACGGCGATATGTTTGGCCTCCTTGGCAAAGGGAACGCCGCGCGCGCGACCGGATAATGTGCCGTCGGAGTTCAGCGCGATGCGGTCTTTCGGACTTGCGGGCGCGACCGTCATTGCGCCTTCGGGCGAGGGAATTTTCGCCTGCGACAATAGCCATCCCGCCAGCATGGTCTCGGCGAGCGGCACGGCGATGGCAAAACGCCCGGCCGCGCTCAACACGCTAAAACCTTCGGCCATGCTGGCGCCGGAGCCGCCGCAATCCTCTGATACCCACGACAGCGGCAGGCCGGCGTCGGTCAGCGCCTGCCACAGCGGCGCTTTCCAGGCGCCCTTCTTGTCGTGGTTGATGGTTTGCGCGTCGGCGAGATCGTAAAATATCTTCTCCGCGGTCTCGGCGACAATGTTCTCACTCTCCGCCACAGCGTTCCCCGTTTTTTCGATCGCGCAGATCGGCTTGGCAACTCACCCAAGTATCGGCTGCGGTGTTTTCTTGCACCCATGATGGGGAAAAGCCACTGCCGTGACAAGCGCAGTTGTCCGCAAGTGCCCCTGCAAAGGCGACATGAAGGGAACGGGCGGCGCAGCACTTAATTCCGCGCAACGGAGTTTTGGCGATTTGCAGGCATTTTGGGGCACGATATGGTGTCTCTCAACCGGCCAACCACATGAGGAAATGCGGATGTCGAAGGATGGTTTGTGCGCGATTGTTACGGGCTCTGCGTCCGGTCTTGGGGCGGCGACCGCGGCCATGCTGGCCAAAGGCGGCGCGCGCATCGTCATCAACTATTCCTCCAGCCAGAAGCAAGCCGAACAGACGGCCGATCTTTGCCGCGCGGCGGGTGGCGAAGCGGTCGTGGTCCAGGGCGATGTGTCGCGCGATGAGGATTGCAGGAAGATCGTCGCGGCAGCAGCCCCCTGGGGGCGTCTTGACGCGCTGATCAACAATGCCGGCACCACCAAGCACATGGCGCACGAGAATCTGGACGGATTGTCGGCGGAGGATTTTCAGCGGCTGTTTGCCGTCAACACCATCGGCCCGTTCCAGATGGTGCGGGCGGCGAGAAGCTTGCTGGAAGCGGCCGCCAAGGCTTCGGGGCGCGCCTCCGCGGTCGTCAATGTGTCATCGGTCGCCGGCATCAGCGGCATCGGCTCTTCGATCGCCTACGCCGCGAGCAAGGGGGCGCTCAATACCATCACGTTTTCGCTGGCACGCGCGCTGGCGCCGCTGATCCGCGTCAACACCGTATGTCCCGGCTATATCGATACGCCATGGTTCACCAAGGGCCGCGGCGAGGCCGGCGCCAAGCAGGTGCGCGACATGGTGGTGTCAAAAGTGCCGCTCAAGGTCGCCTCTAGCGCCGACGATATCGCGGCACTGGTGTGTTTCCTCGCCACCGCGCAATCCAGCAACATGACCGGCGAACTGGTGCGCATGGACGCCGGCTTGCATCTTGTTACGTGAGGTATTTGCATTCTCTTTCCGTCATGCCCGGCCTTGTGCCGGGCATCCACGTCTTGACAGTGGTGCAGCAAGAAAGACGTGGATGGCCGGGACAAGCCCGGCCATGACGAGTTCGGGATTTATCTATTGCCCGGATCGGAAATCGTGCCGCTCGCCACCAGCCTGTTCCAGATGAACAGCACCACCAGCGCGCCGATGGTCGCGGTGATGAAGCCGGCGCCCTGGTCCGGCCCGTAATGGCCGATGGCCTGGCCGACAAAGGTCGCGAGAAATGCGCCGGCGATACCGAGCACGGTGGTCAGGATGAATCCGCCAGGATTGTTCGGGCCCGGTGAAAGCAGCCGCGCGATAA
>VAZH01000398.1 GCA_005884465.1 Alphaproteobacteria bacterium
CAGGCGAGCGTCCATCGATTTCTCTATAGGAAGAACGGCTGCGACATCCTGCGTTGTGAGCAATGCGGTCTCGGGCGAGCTGAGACGATGGGCTTCGACCCGAAGAGCTATTATACCAGCGACTATTTTTCCGGGGAGCGTCCCGACGGCTACGCGGATTATATCGGCACAGAAAACATCCTTCGCCGTGAGTTTGCAGGAACCGTGGAGTTCATCCGAAAGTTCCGCGCTTCCGGGCGATTGCTTGACGTCGGATGCGCCTACGGTTTTTTTCTGCACGAAGCAAAGCGCTTCTTCGATGTGTCAGGGATCGAGCTTGCCGAGGACGCCGCCGAACACTGCCGACGATCGGGCTTGAACGTGTTCACCGGTCAAGCCGACGAGACCCTTCTTGGGCGGCTCGGCACAACCGACGTTATCGTGTTGCTCGACGTTATCGAGCACTTGCCATCCCCCCGCGACACAATCGCGCTCCTCGTGAATCATCTCGACCCCGGTGGGATCATCGTGATTACCACGGGAGATTTTGGCTCGCTGTATTCAAGAGTTGCCGGGGCGCACTGGCGGCTGATGACACCGCCGCAGCACCTATGGTTCTTTTCGCAGGCGAGCATGCAGGCCATGGCGACCTCCCTCGGTCTCGAAGTCGAACATCTCGACCATCCATGGAAAGTTGTGCCATTGTCGCTAATCAGTTTTCAGCTCACACGCATGTCTGGCCTTAGACCCAAACGCATAGCGATATCAAACCGGCTGGGGCTGCCGGTCAACTTATTCGATGCCATGCGCGTCGTGCTGCGGAAGCCAAGCCGATGAGCGATCGTCTTTCGCTGAGGCAAGTTGCCGCGCTCATGGGCTAGGCAGCGGCCACGGCTGGCGGCCAGCTGCTGTTCAAAACGCCGGCGCTGCGGGGGGCTGGCGATGGTCCGCTCGCCGAGCGGATCGCCGGCTTTCTGCTCAACGGGTATTTTTTTCGTTGCGCTCATTCTCTACGCCGCGCTGACCGTTCTGTGGGTCTGGATCCTGAGCTTTACCCGCCCTCGCGCGCCTATCCGTTCCTCGCGCTTGCATTTGCGCTCACGCCAGCGCTTGGTTGCCGAACCGTTGTCGATGCGGCTGTGATCTGCATCGTGCTGATTTTGTGTGGGCTTTTCTTCATTGCGGGATGAGCGATGGCGTCGCGGGCGCCGCAAGTATGGGTTGTCATCGCTGCCTACAATGAGGCACCGGTGATCGCGAGCGTCGTCGCCGACGTCAAGCGCGCTGGATATCGCGCCCTCGTCGTCGATGATGGCTCGACCGACGCGACAGGTGCCGTTGCCGCTGAAGCAGGTGGTATCGTGGTGCGACATTCCATCAATTTAGGGCAGGGCGCCGGACTTCAAACCGGCATCGAATTCGCGCTTACCGAGGGGGCTGACGTCATCGTGACGTTCGATGCCGATGGGCAGCACCGCGCCGCCGACATCGCCGTACTGATCGATGCGTTGGCCAGGCAAGGCGCCGATTTCGCGCTCGGCAGCCGTTTCCTTGGGACTTCGCTCAACCAGCCGCTGTCGCGGCGCGTGTTGCTCAAGGCGGCGACCTTGTTCACGCGCCTCACAACCGGATTGCGCGTCACCGACACCCACAACGGCCTGCGCGCGATGACGCGCCGGGGTGCGAGCAGCATCAACCTTCGCCAAAATCGGATGGCCCACGCCTCTGAGATTCTTCACCAGATCGCTGCCAGCGGACTCAATTACGTCGAAGCGCCTGTGAGGATCGAGTACAGCGCCTATTCGCTCGCCAAAGGTCAAACGCTCGGCGACACACTGATGATCCTGGTAGACCTGTTCGCGCGGAGGCTCCACCGATGATTGCGCAGCTCATCCTCACTGCATTTTTGCTTGGCATTTTGCTCTATGCTTTGACCGAGTACCGGCGTTCGCCGGCAGTCGGGCTCATCGCCGTGCTCGCTGCGTTCGGCGGGCTCTATTTCGTCTGGGTTCCTTCGCACGCGACCCATCTTGCAGAATTCGTCGGCATCGGCCGCGGTGTCGACCTCATTATCTATATCTGGATCGTGATCAGTCTGCTCCTTCTACTCAATCTCCACCTCAAGCTGCGCGCGCATTTAGAGCTGATCACCGTACTGGCGAGGGAACTTGCCATCGTGAACGCCCGTTCGCACCGATCGACGTCATGAGCCCACGAGTCGCCGGGTTCCGCCCTGTTGGTCGGTTGATCCAAGTGGCCTTTCCATGAGCAGACGACGATACTCTCTGGGACCAGATCATCAGGCCTGGGGTCTAAGGGCGGCCGGGATTTCAAACAGCGCTATTTCATGATTGGGTGACGAGATGCTGCACCGCGCCTCCGTGCACAAGTCTGACGCTGCCCCGAGCGCGCTGTCGCGCATCGGAAGGCGATTTGGGAGTTGGCCGGCAATCGCCTTTGCCTTGCTCTCGCTTTTCTTCGGATCGGCTATCATCGTTGTCAATCCGCCACTACGCGGACCGGACGAGATATCGCATTTTCTGCGTATTTATTCGTACACACGAGGCGAGCTTCTGCCCGTCACCGAGATCAATGGCCGCAAGGGAGTCTTCGTGGAGCGCGTGCTCTACGAACGGCTCCATTTCTTCAAGGACTCGGGGGAATGGTTCGCCACATCTCTTCAACAGCACAAGGGAAAATGGTTCGCTAGGTCCAGAGAGGAGGGAGTCCGCTACGGCCAGATCATGGCCGAGTATCATGACATCATCGGCGCGAGAGATGATGAGGCCGCACAAACGCCTGTGTTCGCGCCGTTTGCCGGCACAGAAGGCTACAGTCCGGTCGCCTATGCTCCTTATATCCTCGCGGCAGCCATCGGACGTCTGCTCAGCCTCGATTTGCCCGAACTGCTGTTCCTGATGCGCTTCCTCGGCCTGGTCGTTTTCACGGTGGTGACGGCCTACGCCATCGCGGTCACTCCGACCCTCCAATGGGCGTTCGTGTTGATCGCGATGCTGCCGGTATCGCTCTATAACCGCGTTGTTCTTAGCGCGGACGGTGCGGCGCTCAGCTATGCGCTGGTGATCACCGCACTCTGCTTCAGAGCCGCATTGAATCCCTCCGACGGGCGCGTCTGGGAGCGCTCGCTATGGATGACGGTATGTGTACTCGCCAAGCAGCCGCAGATTGTTTTCGTGCTGTTGGAGTTGATGTCCGGCCGGCTCGGGGAGCTCCTTGGCCGGTGGAAGAGCATTGCGATCGTGGTACTGCCGGGCGTTATCCTGTCGCCGCTGTGGGTGGTCGGAGTCTCAGCGGACGTAGCGGCGTGGCGCGTCCGGGAGGGACACGACTATCCGGTAGAGCAGTTTGATCCGCTGTGGAAACTCGCTTACATGTGGGAGCATCCATTTCATTTCCCGCTGGCGACATGGACGGCCCTCCGCGAATGGGGCGCCCCGCTATGGCCGGAACTCATTGGCATCCTGGGCTGGCAGGACATTGTGCTTCGGCCCTGGACTTATATCATGCTCACGGCCCTCCTCCTGCTCGTCCCGCTGCAAAAATTGCCGCTGGGTGCACCGCGTGCGCGCGTGGCGATCATGGCAGGCCTTGCCGTCCTCAGCTACTTTGTCTTGGTCTATCTGATTTTTTTCCCTCACCTACACGCCTGTCGCTTCGCCCCATGTCTTGGGCGTTCAAGGACGTTACTTCGTCATCGCCCTGCCCATGGCTGCGATCTTCATGGCCTCGCTGATCAACCTCGAATTACCGCGCGGCGTGCCTGCGCTGGTCGCGATTACCGGCTCAATGATTGCGGGAGTCACGTCCGTGGACGCGGTGCTGAAAGCGCACTGGTGATGTGGGCCAGGGGCGGACACGTGTGCAGCACTAGTTTTTTAGGTCCGCTCCGGGTGTGCGCCGCGCAAAGGTGGCGCTTTCCAGTGGTTGCAAATCCGGCAACCGCGCCGCGCGGGCATGGAGCATGTCCGCTTCGGGTCATTGGACTAAACCGCTCGCGCGGTAGCTCGCTGCGGCGGGGGCACGGATTCACATAGCGCGACGGGGTGTCCTGTCTTGAAGATGAGGGGCTAGCAACCTCTCACTCAAGACAGGAGCATCCCCATGACCGACGAGGCCATGAGCCCGTTGCGCCGGCGCATGATCGAAGACATGACGATCCGCAAGTTAGCGCCGAAGACCCAGCAAGGCTATATCCGCACCGTCAAGAACCTCGCCGCATTCCTCGGTCGGTCGCCCGATACGGCGAGCTTCGAAGACGTCCGGCGCTTTCAGCTGCATCTGGCGGCGAACGGTGCCGACACCCCGACTCGCAATCACACCGTATCGGCATTGCGGTTCTTTTTCAGGGTCACGCTCAAGCGGTACGCCATCGTCGAGCACACCCACTTCATTCATGAGCTCCGCAAGCTGCCGGTGGTGCTGAGTCCGGAAGAGGTAGCGCGGCTGCTCGATGCGGCGCCAGGGCTCAAGTACAGGGCGGCGCTGAGCGTGGCCTATGGCGCAGGCCTGCGCGCTGCCGAAGTGGTTTCGCTCAAGGTCTCCGACATCGACAGCAAACGTATGCTGATCCGCGTGGAGCAGGGCAAAGGCCGCAAAGACCGCAACGTGATGCTGTCGCCGCACCTGCTGGACCTGCTGCGTGCCTGGTGGCGGGCGGCGCGACCCCAGGGCTGGCTGTTTCCGGGTCGCGATCCGGTGCAGCCAATGACGACGCGCCAACTCAATCGCGCCTGCCATGCCGCGGCCCATCTGGCCGAGATCAACAAGCGCGTATCGCTCCACACCTTACGGCACAGCTTCGCCACCCATCTGCTCGAGCAGCACACCGACATTAGGGTGATCCAGGTGCTGCTCGGTCACGCCAAGCTCGACAACACGGCACTCTATACCCGTGTCGCCACCAAGATGATCAGTGAAGTCATGAGCAAAGCGCGGCGCGCGTGTCGCGCCCGGCTTTGGAGGTCGCGGGTATCTTCCGCGACCACGGACCGGCGTGGCGTCAAGCCAACGCTGGCCATGTGAGCCTCGACCAGTTGAAGGTCATGTCGGCGATCGAGCGCTGCCGCACGGCGGCCCTCGGCGGCCATGTCGCGCGCTGCGAGGACTGCTCGCACACGCTTATCGCCTACAACTCCTGCCGCAACCGACATTGTCCGAAGTGCCAGGGCGCAGCGGCAAAGGAATGGCTCGCCGAGCGCGAGGCCGAGCTGTTGCCGGTGCCGTATTATCACGTCGTGTTCACGCTGCCGGCGGCCGTCGCCGACATCGCCTACCAGAACAAGCCAGTGATCTACGAT
>VAZH01000399.1 GCA_005884465.1 Alphaproteobacteria bacterium
CGGTGCCGATGTCTGAAGCGATCACCCGCATCAAGGCCGATATTGCCGCCAAGGGCATCAAGTTCTTCTCCGAGATCGATCAATCGAAGCTGGCGGCCGACGCCGGAATCAAACTTCGCCCTTCAACCCTGCTGGTATTCGGAAATCCGCCCCTTGGAACCCAGTTCATCACGTCGAACCCCAACGCCGGGCTCGACTGGCCGGTCCGGTTGCTGCTGACGCAGGACGACAACGGCGATGTGTGGGCGGTCTGGACCGATTTCGAGTGGATCGCCCGGCGCCACAACATCAGGGATCGTGCCGCGCAGTTCAAGATGGCGACCATGGTTGTCGGTTCGATCACGTCGACCATCACGACCAAGTAACGACGGCGGCCCCGCACATAAAGTTTTCTGCCGCGACGACAACGCGAGCCGGTTCGGACCCCCTGACATCGCCGATTGACGAGGTAATTCGATGAACACTGAAAAATTCGACGTGGTGATCCTTGGCGGCGGCAACGCCGGCATTGGCGTTACCGGTCCTGTCAGACGCGCTGGAATGTCGGTCGCGATGATCGAATCGCACGATCTCGGCGGGACCTGCCCGAACCGCGGCTGCACGCCGAAGAAAGTGCTGGTCGCCGCCGGCCACGCGCTGCACGAAATCGAGCGCGCCGCCGTTCATCATATCTCCGTCGGCAAGCCGAAGCTGGACTGGTCCGCATTGATCGACCGCGAAAAGGACCTGATCAAGGATATCCCTGCGAACCTTGCGCGCTCGATGGCGCGTCGCGATGTCGAGGTGATCAAGGACCACGCCACTTTCGCCGGACCGAATGCGATCTGCGTTGGTGACCGTCGCCTGGAGGCCAAGCACATCGTGATCGCGACAGGATCGATGCCGCGCCGGCTGCCGATTCCGGGCGCAGAGCACATGATCACCTCGGATGAAATGCTGAGCGAACGCGAACTCCCGGGTTCGGTGATTTTCGTCGGCGGCGGCGTCATATCGCTGGAATTTGGCCACGTTTATGCACGCGCCGGCGCCGATGTCACGATCCTCGAAGCGCTGCCACAACTATTGCCGGCCATGGACGTCGATGCCGTCGCCCGCATCCAGACCGAGAGCGAACGCATCGGCATTCGGGTCAAGACGGGCGTCAGCGTGAAACGGATCGAGCCCGCGAATAACCGGCTGCGAGTGGTCTTCACCCATCAAGGCACCGAACATATGGCCGAGGCCGATCGCATCGTCAATGGCGCCGGGCGCGTCGCCAACATCGATACCCTGGATCTAGCGGCGGGAAGAGTCGAGCACGGCAATGGCCGTGTGGCGGTGGATTGTCATCTGCGTTCAACCTCGAACCCTGCGGTATATGTCTGCGGCGACGCGCTGCCGATTTCTCCGCAGCTCTCGCCGATCGCGACGTACGAGGGCGACATTGTCGGCCGCAACATCGTCGAGGGGCCAAAATACAGCCCGGATTACGCAAGTATGGCAAC
>VAZH01000002.1 GCA_005884465.1 Alphaproteobacteria bacterium
CGGGCGCATGGTCGCCGACGGCGAATGGCGCGACTACGCCATTGATTTCCTGCGGGACCGCGCGGTGTTCTCGGTGTTCCGCCGCGCTTCCGAAGTGCCAGTCTATCGTATCGAGAAAGATCCGCGGCTCGGGCGCAAGCAGGGCATTTACAGCGTGATCTCGGCGAATGGGTTGATCCTGCGCCGTGGCCACGAACTCGATCGCGTGCTGCTGGTGATCGACCGCAAGCTGGCGCTGGTTTAGCGCGAAATTTACTCCGTCATTCCGGGATGGTCCGAAGGACCAGGCCTCAGATGTGCAATGCACATCTGGGAATCTCGAGATTCCGGGTTCGCTTCGCGCCGCGGAATGACGGTTCCAAGAACCTTAGTTAGTGCGAGGCAGCGTATCCGCCCCCTCGCCAAGCGCGCGCTGCATCATTACGGTGTCGAGCCAGCGGCCGAACTTGAAGCCGACATTCGGATGGGTCCCGATCATCTGAAATCCGCACCTTCTGTGCACGCCGATCGATCCGGCATTGGCGGAATCACCAATCACCGCGATCATCTGGCGATAGCCGCGCGCCTCCGACTCGGCGATCAGCCTTTGCAGCAATTGCAGGCCGATTCCGCGGCGATGGATCGCCGGCTGAAGATAGACCGAATTCTCCACCGTGAAGCGATAGGCCGGCCGCGGCCGGTACGCGCCTGCATAGGCGTAACCGACCACGCGGCCCTCGAGCGCTGCAACCAGATAGGGAAAGCCGCCATCCATCAGCACGTCATAGCGCCGCGTCATCTCGTCAAGATCCGGCGGGATCAGCTCGAAGGTCGCGGTACCGTAGCGCACCGCGTGCTCGTAAATCTCGGTAATGGAGGGAAGGTCGGCCACAGCAGCGGGCCGGATTTCGAGCAAGGACATGCCGCGGAGACTATTTTTGCTCATCGAAAAAGAAAAGCCCCGGCCGTCAGGCCGGGGCTTTGAATTCGCCCGCCCAGCTGCAGCGGTCAGTCGCGCTGACCGAGCAGCTGCAAGAGCAGCGTGAACAGGTTGATGAAGTTCAAATACAGCGACAGTGCGCCGGTGATTGCCGCACGCTCCGCCACGTCACCGCCCTGCGAGGCATAGCCGTAGATGTAATCGTTCTTCAGCCGTTGGGTATCCCAGGCGGTGAGGCCGGCGAATATCAGCACGCCGACCACCGACACCACGAATTGCAGCATCGAGCTGAGGAGGAACATATTGACAAACATCGCGATGATCAGGCCGAACAGTCCCATGATCAGGAACGAGCCCATGCCGGTCATGTCACGTTTGGTGGTGTAGCCGTAGAGGCTCAAGGCGCCGAATGAAGCCGCGGTGATGAAGAACACGCGAACGATCGAGGTGTGCGTGTACACCAGGAAGATCGACGACAGCGAAATGCCCATCAGCGCCGAGAACACCCAGAATAGCATCTGGGCCGTCGCGGGCCGTAGCCGTTCGATGCCGAACGAGATCACCATCACCATCGCCAGCGGTGCCAGGATGAACAGCCATTTCAGCGGGCTCACATACATCGCGTAGCCGAACGGCGTCAGAAACGCGTTGCCAAACTTGGCGGCGGCGCCCGCAGGATCGGTTGTCACCGCTGCCATATAAACGCCAAGCGCGGCGAGGCCGGTAATGGCCAGGCCGATGCTCATATAGTTGTAGATGCGCAGCATGTAGGCGCGCAGACCGGCGTCGACGGTCGCGGCGTCAACGCGCCCGGCGGCCCGGCCGAAAGGAGAAGCGTAGTTGCGGTCTAGGTCCGACATGGTCGAATTCCCGTTGGTTGCCCGGCGGAGCGCAAGGGGTTTGCGGCGCCGGGGAAGAAATTTACCCCAGATACCACCAATTTGCTGACATTAATTTTGCGTCATCAAACCGGCGTCTGGCTTAGGCTGTATGTGGGAAACTAACACATTCGCTGCAAGCTTCCATGCGCGGCTGAATGTCGCTCCGCAATTCAGGCCAAGCGGCGGCGCCGGCGCCTGAAAAGGAGATTTGACGTATCCGCGTTAACCTCGCGGCAACTTGCATCAATTTGTCACAGATTCCGCAACACCGTGGCCGGCTTCTGGTTCAGGGCCAGCAGCGTGCCGGCAAGGCCCAGTCCGACGGTGACGATCAACGCCGCTGCGACCACGCCGGCGGCGCTGCCGGCCTGCCAGATGAAGCTCAGCGTCATCAGCCGGGTCACGATCAGCCAGGCCGCCACCGAGCCTGCGATCACGCCGAAAATCGCGGTGGCAAACCCGATCATCAGATATTCCAGTGCGTAGGCGCCGAGCAGCCGCGCACGGGTAGCGCCGAGGGTTTTGAGAATGACAGCGTCGTAAACCCGATGGCGGTGACCGGCGGCGAGCGCGCCGCCCAGCACCAGGATCGCCGAGATCAACGTGACCGCGCTGGCGCCCCGTATCGCCAGCGCCAGGTTGGTGACGACGGTGCCGACGGTTTCCAGCGCCTCGCGAACCCGCACGCTCGTCACCATCGGGAATGCGTCGGCCACCGACTTGACGATCCGGGCATCGCCCGCGGCGTCCGGGTGGGTTTCGGTCAGGGTCGCGACATGGGTATGCGGCGCACCCTTGAAGGCGTCGGGGGAGAACACCAGCACGAGATTGATGCCGAGAGTTTGCCAGTCCACGGTGCGCAAATTGCCGATCCTGGCCGGGATATCGCGGCCGAGCACATTGACGACAAGTTCGTCGCCGATCTTCAATCGGAGCCCATCGGCAATCTTTTTCTCCATCGAAACCAGCGGTGGCCCGTGATAGTCGGCGCCCCACCACTCGCCCTCGACCACTTTCGAACCTCTCGGGATTTCGCCGGTATAGCTCAGGCCGCGGTCGCTCTGCAGCACCCATTCGGTGTCGGTCGACGGCTTGAGGTCTTCGGCCTTGACGCCGCGGGCTGCGACGATGCGGCCGCGCAGCATCGGCACGTCCTCCACCGTCGACTGCGGCGCGGTCTGCTTGAGGAAGGCGCCGAAGCGGTCGGCCTCGGCACTGGGAATATCGGTGAAAAAGAACGACGGCGCCCGCTCGGGTAACGCCGCCAGGAACTGCCGCCGCAGATTGCCGTCGATCTGGGTGACCGTCACCAAGACCGCCAGACCGAGGCCAAGCGACATCACCACCGATGGTGTCAGCGCGCCGGGCCGGTGGATGTTGGCGATCGCCAGCCGCAGCATGGTGATGCGGGTGCGCGGCAGCCGGCGCGCCAGCGCCATCAGTCCGCCGGCGACGCCGCGCAACAGCGCGAACACCAGAATCGAGGAAGCGACGAACACGGCGGCGACACGCTTGTCGTAGGCGAGCCCGACCGCGACCGCGATCAGCGATGCGATTACTAGCGCCATCAGGGCAAGGTAGCGCCATCGCGGCCGATGCCACACGTTCCCCGTCGCCTCCCGGAACAGCGCCGCCACCGGCACGTCATGCACCCGGCCGAGCGGCCACAGCCCGAAAGCGAGAGCGGTCAACAGGCCGTAGATGAATGACAACGCCAGTTCATCGGGATGTAGCGCCGGCACCACTGGCAACGGCAGCAGGCTGCCGAACGCGCCGACGACGATGAAAGGCAGCGCCGCGCCGGCGGCGAGCCCGATCACCGAGCCGATGGTGGCGAGCACGATGACCTGGGTCAGATAGATGGTGAAGACGTCGCGGCCGGTGGCGCCCAGCGCCTTGAACGTAGCGATCACGTCGCGGCGGCGATCGATGTGGCTTTTGACGGCATTGGCGACGCCGACCCCGCCGACCAGGAGCGCGGCGAGGCCGACCAAAGCGAGAAACTGGGTGAAGCGGTTGATGGTGCGTTCAAGCTGGGGCGAGGCGTTGTCGCGGCTGCGAATCTCCCAGCCTGCCTCAGGCAATGTGCTTCGCGCATCGGTGGCGAGCGCAGTCGCGGCGCGATCGCCGGACGCGTTGGCCGGCAGCCTGACCCGGTAGATCCAGCGCACCAGGCTGCCCGGCTGCAACAATTCGGTCGCGCGCAGCCCGGCTTCGCTGACCAGGAACCGGGGGCCCAGACCTACGCCGCCGCCGAGTTTGTCCGGCTCGCTGTGGATGATGCTTCGGATCTCGAACGTGGCGCTGCCGACGGTGACGCGGTCGCCGCGCTTGAGATCGAGCCGCGCCAGCAAGGTCGAATCCGCAGCCGCGCCGAACACGACACCGGTCGCGTCTTTCCGCTCGGCCAGCACGTCGGCGATCGGCATCTTCGGATCGAGCACCAATTCGCCGAGCATCGGGTAGCTGCCATCCACCGCCTTGAGTTCGACCAGAGCGAGCCGGCCGTCGCCTGCGCGCGCCATTGCGCGCAATGTCGCCGCAACGGATACTTCTCCGCGCGAACGGAGAAACGCGATTTCATCGGGCTTGGCTTCACGCTGAATCAGGGCGAACGCCACGTCGCCGCCAAGCAAAGTGCGGCCTTCGCGCGCCAGTCCGTCGCTGAAGCTCGCCGAGACAGAGCCGACGCCGGCGATTGCCATCACGCCGAGCGCGATGCAGGCGATGAAAACGTAAAAGCCACGCAAGCCCCCGCGCAATTCGCGCAAGGCGTAGCGGAGCGCAAGCGATCCCGCGCGGCCGCGATCGATGGGTTCGGAAGCAACACTCATGAAGCGGCAGCTTTGCGATCCGCGACCTGTCCATCGATCCGCCCCGAGCGCAGCCGCACCACGCGATCGCAGCGCTGCGCCAGCGATGTATCGTGGGTCACGAGCACCAGCGTCATGCCGCGCTCGGCGTGTTTGGTGAACAGGAGATCGACGATCTGCTTGCCGGTGGCCTCATCGAGATTTCCGGTGGGCTCGTCCGCCACCAGGATGGCGGGATCGGGCGCCAGCGCGCGGGCCAGTGCGACGCGCTGCTGCTCGCCGCCGGACAATTGCGTCGGGTAATGATGCAGCCGGTCCTCGAGACCGACGGAAGCCAGTTCTTGTGCCGCGCGCTGCGACGCATCGGGATCGCCGGCCAGCTCCAGCGGCACCGCGACATTTTCCAGCGCCGTCATGGTCGGAATCAGATGAAACGACTGGAACACGATGCCGACCTGACGGCCGCGAAAGCGCGCCAGCGCGTCCTCGTCGAGGGCATTGAAAGGGGTGCCATTGACTACCACCTCTCCGCTGTCGGGACGCTCCAGTCCCGCCATCACCATCAGAAGCGTGGACTTCCCCGAGCCTGACGGTCCGATCAGGCCAATCGCTTCACCCGGCGCCACGCGCAGACTGATATCCTTGAGAATGTGAACGCGCGCGGCGCCCGCGCCGAGCGAGAGATTGACGTTGGAGATAAAAATGGTGTCCGGCTCAAGGCCGGCCAGCGAGGTGGGTTCGATGAGACTGTCCATGGCTCGGTCATATGGCACTTTCGCCGCTGGGGTCGAGAGGCAGGTGCGGTCGTTCGTGCACATGCTTGTGTTGGGGATGCTTCTGATGGCCGCGGGAACAGCGTTCGCTCAAACGTCGGCCGCTCGCGAAACAAAGCCGATCAAGATGGTCGTATTGGGAGATTCGCTGAGCGCCGGCCTTGGCCTTTCGGCCTCGTCCGCGTTCCCGGCCCGGCTGCAAAAATCCTTGGAAGCCAAGGGGATAGCGGTCGATATGATCAACGCCGGGGTGTCCGGCGATACCACTTCGGGCGGCCGCGACCGGCTCGACTGGTCGGTGCCGGAAGGTACCGAGGCCGTGATCCTCGAGCTCGGTGCCAACGATGCCCTGCGAGGCATCGATCCACGGGTGACCCGCGCCGCGCTGACCGACATCCTGACGCGGCTGAAGGCGCGCAGGATCGCGGTCCTCTTGTGCGGGATGGTGGCGCCGCCAAATTATGGAAGTGACTATTCGGCGCGTTTCAACGCGATCTATCCGGAGCTGGCGAAATCCTTCGGGGTGCCGCTTTACCCGTTTTTCCTGGAGGGCGTCGCCACCGCCGCCAGGCTCAACCAGGCGGACGGCCTGCATCCAACGGCTGAGGGCGTCGATATGATCGTCAAAAATATCCTGCCCACCGTGGAGGCATTTCTTGGCACGATATCCGGGCAACGCAGTTGAAAAACGGGCAGCAATAGCCCTAACAGGTGTTTTGCCGGAGATTTCCAATCCGGTAACGCCGGATGCTTCGCAGAGTCACATAACTGCGGTAGAAATCAGCATCGGTGATTCGTTACCGGGTTCAGCATCGGGAGTCACAACGATGCCGCGTTTGTTCACTGGACTGGAAATTCCGGCCGAGATCGGCCAGACCCTTTCCAATTTGCGCGGCGGCCTTCCAGGCGCCCGCTGGATCGATCCCGAAGATTATCACGTCACCTTGCGGTTCATCGGCGATATCGATGGCGTTGCGGCGAACGAAATCGCCTCGCTGCTGTTTCGAGTCAATCGCAAGCCGTTCGAGGTTGCGCTGCAGGGCCTGTCGAGTTTTGGCGGGCGCAAGCCGCGGGCGGTGGTGGCTTCCGTGGTGCCGAGCCGGCCGTTGATCGAGCTGCAGGCCGAGTTGGAACGGCTGATGCAGCGCATCGGGCTCGATCCCCAGGGGCGGAAGTTCACGCCGCATGTGACACTGGCGCGGCTGCGCGATGCGTCCAACCAGGATGTCGCGGACTATCTGTCGGTGCGCGGATATTTTCCGACGACGGTATTTACGGCATCGCGGTTCGTGCTGTTCTCCTCGCGCGCATCCACCGGCGGCGGGCCGTATGTGGTCGAGGATTCCTACGCGCTCAGCGCGTGAGTGCCCGGCATACGCACAGCTGTCATCGCCCGGCCTTGACCGGGCGATCCAGTATTCCAGAGCCGCCTGTGATCGAATCGCAATGCCGCGGCGTACTGGATACCCGCTTTCCGCGGGTATGACAGCTTGCCCTAAGTCGGTGCAGCGCCTTCAGGACCCGCGCCCGCATACCCCTTGCACCAATTCGTAGCTTGCAATTTCCGCCGGGTTGGGGCCGTAAGGGGAGCTATGCTGTCTCCCCCGCCCGCCTCGTTCCGCGCCCACTATCAGAGCCTCGTCGCCTCCGGCGCGATCGAGGCCGATGCCGCGCAGGCGGAGGCCGCCGAGGCGTTCGCGGACCTCGAGCAGCGGCTCGCGAGCTACACGCCAATGCGCAAGCAAGGCCTGCTTGGACGGCTGTTTGCCGACAAGGACGAGGCGCCGCCGCGCGGCCTCTACATTCATGGCGAGGTCGGGCGCGGCAAGACCATGCTGATGGACGTGTTTTTCCAGCACAGTCCGGTCGAGCACAAGCGCCGCGCGCACTTCCACGAATTCATGGCCGAGGTCCACGAGCGGATTTACGGCTTTCGCCAGAACATCGCGCGCGGCGAAATCGCCGACGGCGACGTGATCGCGCTCACCGCGGCGTCGATTTTCGACGAGGCCTGGCTTTTGTGTTTCGACGAGTTCCATATCACCGATATCGCGGATGCGATGATCCTGGGGCGGCTGTTTTCAAAGCTGTTCGAACTCGGCACCGTGGTGGTGGCGACATCCAACGTCGCGCCCGACGATCTCTACAAGGGGGGACTGAACCGGGCGCTGTTCCTGCCCTTCATCGCGCAGATAGTTGAGCATATGGATGTGCTGCGGCTCGATGCACGCACCGATTTCCGGCTCGAGAAACTCACCGGCGTGAAAATGTGGCTGGTGCCGGCAGATCGCGACGCCGATGCGGCGCTCGACCGGGGTTGGGTCAAGATGACCGGCAATGCCAGGTGCAAGCCACGCGATATTTCGATCAAGGGCCGGATCCTGCATGTGCCGTGTTCGGCCGATGGCGTCGCGCGATTTTCGTTTGCGGATATCTGCGAAAAACCGCTCGCCGCTTCGGACTACCTTCGGCTGGCGCACGACTATCACACCATCATGATCGACCGCATTCCGGTGATGGATTACGCCGACCGCAACGCGGCCAAGCGGTTCATCGCGCTGATCGACACGCTGTACGACAACGCCGTGAAGCTGATGGCCTCCGCCGAGGCCGATCCGCTGTCGCTGTATGGCGCGACCGACGGCGATGAGGCGAACGAGTTCAAGCGGACCGCGTCGCGGCTGATCGAGATGAGTTCGGAATCCTATCTGGCGCTGCCGCATGGCCACAAGGATTCGGTCGCAAGCGGGTCGAGCACGGGATTGGTGGAAACGTGACGCCTTCTCCGTCATGGCGAGCCAACGGGTCGCGCGAACACGCGCCCGATGACAGGCTCCGCGAAGCAATCCAGATGGCCGAGCAAGCAGTCTGGATTGCTTCGTCGCTTACGCTCCTCGCAATGACACCGGGGGCCTTGGGACGATAGCGCCGTGATCGAAAACGAGGCAGGTCCGATTATTGAGCATGCCGCGGCTTGAACGGGTCGGTCGAAAGGGATAACCAGCCATTCAAGCTTCCTCTACCCTCCTGCATGACCTTCAAAGGACGGATTTCCCATGGCGCGCGACAAGATTGCTTTGATTGGCTCCGGCCAGATCGGCGGAACGCTGGCTCACCTGATCGGCCTGAAGGAATTGGGCGATGTGGTGCTGTTCGACATCGCCGAGGGCGTGCCGCAGGGCAAAGCGCTCGACATCGCGCAATCCTCCCCGGTCGACGGGTTCGACGCGCATTTCACCGGCGCTAATTCCTATGACGCGCTCGACAATGCCAAGGTCTGCATCGTCACCGCCGGCGTGCCGCGCAAGCCCGGCATGAGCCGCGACGATCTCTTGAGCATCAATCTCAAGGTGATGGAGCAGGTCGGCGCCGGCATCAAGAAATATGCACCCGATGCCTTCGTCATTTGCATCACCAACCCGCTCGACGCCATGGTGTGGGCGCTGCAGAAGGCATCAGGCATGCCGCACAAGAAGGTGGTGGGCATGGCGGGAGTGCTGGATTCCTCGCGCTTCCGCTATTTCCTTGCCGACGAGTTCAACGTCTCGGTCGAAGACGTCACCGCGTTCGTGCTTGGCGGCCATGGCGACACCATGGTGCCGCTGGTGAGATACTCCACGGTGGCCGGCATTCCACTGCCGGATCTGGTGAAGATGGGCTGGACCTCGCAGGCGCGGATCGACGAAATCGTCGACCGTACCCGCAATGGCGGGGCCGAGATCGTCAACCTGTTGAAGACCGGTTCGGCGTTCTACGCGCCGGCCGCAGCCGCGATTGCGATGGCCGAGAGCTACCTCAAGGACAAGAAGCGCGTGCTGCCCTGCGCCGCCTATCTTTCCGGCGAATACGGCGTGAAGGACATGTATGTCGGGGTGCCCGCCGTGATCGGATCGAAAGGCGTCGAGCGGGTCGTCGAGATCGAACTGGCCGGCAAGGACCGCGAAGCGTTCGACAAGTCGGTCGGCGCCGTGCAGGGTCTGGTCGAGGCCTGCAAGAAGATCGCGCCCGACCTGCTAGGCCGCTGATTGCGCTTGGCTATTATCCAACAGGCCAAGCCAAACGACCTTCGACACCCCAATTTCCGAATTTGCACCTCCTTCTGGTATATGGTATGCCAGCCGCAAAACCTGATGTGAATTCCGGATTCACCGCACGAGGAGCCTGGGAGCGTCCAAATGAACATTCATGAATACCAGGCCAAGGCGCTGCTGCATGAATTCGGGGTGCCGATCTCGCGTGGCGCGGCAGTGCTGCGCGCCTCCGATTCCGACGCCGCCGCGAAAACGCTTGGCGGTCCGGTCTGGGTGGTGAAGAGCCAGATCCACGCCGGCGGCCGTGGCAAGGGCAAATTCAAGGAAGCGTCCGCCGGCGACAAGGGCGGCGTGCGCATCGCCAAATCGGTTGCCGAGGTCAATGAATTCGCCAAGCAGATGTTGGGGGCGACACTGGTCACCGTGCAGACCGGATCGCACGGCAAGCAGGTCAATCGGCTCTATGTCGAGGAAGGCTCCGACATCGACAAGGAGTTCTACCTGTCGATCCTGGTCAACCGCGAGACTTCCAAAATATCGTTCGTGGTCTCCACCGAGGGCGGCGTCAATATCGAGGACGTCGCGCACTCTGCGCCGGAGAAGATCGTGACCTTCTCGGTCGATCCCGCCACCGGCATCATGTCCCACCACGGCCGCATTGTCGCCAAGGCGCTTGGTCTTACCGGCGGTCTTGCCAAACAGGCCGAGCGGCTGGCGACGCAGCTCTACACAGCCTTCGTGGCCAAGGACATGGCGATGCTGGAAATCAATCCGCTGGTCGTCACCAAACAGGGCGATCTGCGCGTGCTCGACGCCAAGGTGTCGTTCGACGACAATGCGCTTTACCGCCACCCCGACGTGTTGGCGCTGCGCGACGAGACCGAGGAGGACGCCAAGGAAATCGAGGCGTCGAAACACGATCTCAATTACGTCACCCTCGACGGCAACATCGGCTGCATGGTCAACGGCGCCGGCCTGGCGATGGCGACGATGGATATCATCAAGCTGTACGGCATGGCGCCGGCGAACTTCCTCGACGTCGGCGGCGGCGCCGACCGCGCCAAGGTCACCGCGGCGTTCAAGATCATCACCGCCGATCCCAATGTGAAGGGCATCCTGGTCAATATTTTCGGCGGCATCATGAAATGCGATATCATCGCCGAGGGCGTGGTCGCGGCGGTGAAGGAAGCCGGCCTGAAAGTGCCGCTGGTGGTGCGGCTGGAGGGCACCAACGTCGACGCCGGCAAGAAGATCCTCCGGGAATCCGGTCTCAACGTGGTGCCGGCCGATGACCTCGACGATGCCGCGCAGAAAATCGTCAAGGCTGTGAAGGGGAGCTAACACAATGGCCCAGGACCGTCTCACGGCGCCAACGCCGCTCGAGGAGCATCGCAAACTCGCCGCCTTGGCGGGGGAGTGGAACGGTGAAGAGATGGTGCAACCGTCGCGCTGGACCGCGGGAGGGCCCGCCACCTCGCACGTCGTCGCGCGCATGGATCTGAACGGCTTTTATCTGATTCAGGACACCCGTCAGATGCGCGACGGCAAGGAAAGCTTCGCCACCCATGGCGTGTTCACCTACGACCGCGAGGACCGGCACTACAAATTGTTCTGGCACGATTCACTCGGCTACTACGCGCCGGCGCCGGCGTCCGGAGGCTGGACCGGCAAGACGCTGATCCTGGTGCGCGGCTCGCTGCGCGGCAATGCGCGCCATGTCTATGAAATCCTCGACGACAACACTTACAGCATGAAAATCCAGTTCTCGCCCGACGCGGAAGGATGGGCCGACGTGCTCACCGGCGTTTACCGGCGGGTCAACTGAACCCTCACTGATCGTTTCGCGAAAGCAATCCCAGACATGTCCATCCTGATCGACAAGAATACGAAAGTCATTTGCCAGGGTTTTACCGGCAAGAACGGCACGTTTCATTCCGAAGCAGCGATCGCCTACGGCACCAGGATGGTTGGGGGCACCTCGCCGGGCAAAGGCGGCTCCACCCATCTCGACTTGCCGGTGTTCGACACCGTGGCTGAGGCAAAGGAAAAGACCGGCGCCGATGCCAGCGTGGTCTATGTGCCGCCGCCGGGCGCGGCGGACGCGATCTGCGAAGCCATCGATGCCGAAATCCCGCTGATCGTCTGCATCACCGAGGGCATTCCGGTGCTCGACATGGTGCGGGTGAAACGTGCGCTCTCCGGATCGAGATCGCGGCTGATCGGACCGAATTGCCCGGGGGTGATGACCGCCGGCGAATGCAAGATCGGCATCATGCCGGCAAACATCTTCAAACCGGGCAGTGTCGGCATCGTCTCGCGTTCCGGCACCTTGACCTATGAAGCCGTATTCCAGACCACTCAGGAGGGCCTCGGCCAGACCACCGCGGTCGGGATCGGCGGCGATCCGGTCAAGGGCACGGAATTCATCGACGTGCTGGAGATGTTCCTCGCCGATCCCAAGACCACCTCGATCGTGATGATCGGCGAAATCGGCGGCTCGGCGGAAGAAGACGCCGCCCAGTTCCTCAAGGACGAAGCTAAACGCGGCCGCAAGAAGCCGATGGTCGGCTTTATCGCCGGCGTTACGGCGCCTCCCGGCCGTCGCATGGGCCATGCCGGCGCGATCATCTCCGGCGGCAAGGGCGACGCCGCTTCCAAGACGGCGGCGATGGAGGCCGCCGGAATCACGGTCTCGCCGTCGCCCGCCCGGCTCGGAAAGACCCTCGTCCAAAAATTGAAGTTCTGATTCAATCTTTGGTTCTTTTCGGCGCGAACATTCACCCCATATGGGGTAAAGGTCTCCTATTACGCTGATCCGGTGCCCGGATTGGCTGTTGCGCCGTATTCCCATGCGCCAAAAAATCACCAGGACGTCATCATGTCTCGCCAAGACGCGAACGCAGCCTTTGCTCTCTCCTCGTTTCTCCAGGGCGCCAACGCCCTTTACATCGATGATATCTACGCCCGCTATGAGAAAGACCCCGCTTCCGTCGACCCCGAATGGCAGGAGTTTTTCAGGAGCCTGAAAGATCAGCCGGCCGACATCCTGAAAAACGCCGCAGGACCGTCCTGGCGCCGCGACAGCTGGCCGCTGGCGCCGCGCGACGAACTGACCTCCGCGCTCGACGGCAACTGGGCGCAAGTTGAAAAGTCGATCGGAGCCAAGCTCGCGGCCAAGCCGCAGGCCAAGGGCGCCGAGCTGACGCCGGCCGACGTCCATCAGGCGACGCGCGATTCCGTGCGCGCGCTGATGCTGATCAGGGCCTACCGCATGCGCGGCCATTTCCACGCCAAGCTCGACCCGCTCGGGATCGAGCCGCCGCGCGATCGCGAAGAGCTCGATCCGCGCTCCTACGGCTTCGTCGACGGCGATTTCGACCGCAAGATCTTCCTCGATCATGTGCTGGGAATGGAATACGCGACCTTGCGCGAGATCGTCGCGATCTGCGAGCGCACCTACTGCCAGACGCTTGGCGTCGAGTTCATGCACATTTCGAACGCCGCGCAGAAGGCATGGATTCAGGAGCGCATCGAGGGTCCGGACAAGGAAATCAGTTTCACCCGCGAGGGCCGGCGCGCCATCCTGATGAAGCTGATCGAAGCCGAGGGTTTTGAAAAATTCTGCGATCTCAAATTCACCGGCACCAAGCGCTTTGGTCTGGACGGCGCCGAGTCGCTGATCCCGGCGCTGGAGCAGATCATCAAGCGCGGCGGCAATCTCGGGGTGAAGGAAATCGTGGTGGGCATGCCGCATCGCGGACGCCTCAACGTGCTGACCCAGGTGATGGGCAAGCCGCACCGCGCGCTGTTTCACGAATTCAAGGGCGGCTCGGCCAATCCCGACGCAGTCGAGGGTTCCGGCGACGTCAAGTATCATCTCGGTGCGTCGTCGGACCGCGAGTTCGACAACAACCGGATTCATCTGTCGCTGACCGCCAATCCGTCGCATCTGGAGATCGTCGATCCCGTGGTGCTCGGCAAGGTGCGCGCCAAGCAGGATCAGCATGGCGATCCGCCGGACCAGCGCATCTCGGTATTACCTATGTTGATGCACGGCGATGCCGCGTTCGCGGGACAAGGCGTGGTGGCGGAATGCTTCAGCCTGTCCGACCTGAAAGGCTATCGCACCGGCGGTTCGCTGCATTTCATCGTCAACAACCAGATCGGCTTCACCACCTATCCGCGCTATTCGCGCTCCTCGCCCTATCCCTCCGATGTGGCGAAGATGATCGACGCGCCGATCTTCCACGTGAATGGCGACGACCCGGAAGCCGTGGTGTTCGGGGCCAAGGTCGCGATCGAGTTCCGGCAGAAATTCCATAAACCCGTCGTCATCGACATGTTCTGCTACCGCAGACACGGCCACAACGAAGGCGACGAACCGGCGTTCACCCAGCCGGTGATGTACAAGAAGATCGCCACGCATCCCTCGACGCTCGAAATCTATTCCAAGCGGCTGATCGCCGAAGGCGTGATGACCGAAGGCGAGATCGAGAAGGCCAAGGCCGACTGGCGTGCGCGGCTCGACGCCGAGCTTGAAGCCGGCTCGGGGTACAAGCCCAACAAGGCGGACTGGCTCGACGGCAAGTGGGCAGGCTTCAAGTCGGCGGATCAGGAGGAGGATCCCCGCCGCGGCGTTACCGGCGTCGATGTCGCGGTGCTCAGGGATGTCGGCCGCAAGATCACCAAGGTGCCTGACGGCTTTCGGATTCACCGCACCGTGCAGCGCTTTCTGGAAAATCGCGCCAAGGCGATCGAGAACGGCGTCGGCATCGATTGGGCGACCGGCGAGGCGTTGGCGTTCTGCACGCTGCTGCAGGAGGGCCACCACGTCCGCCTGTCGGGACAGGACAGCGAGCGCGGCACCTTCTCGCAGCGGCATTCGGTGCTGATCGACCAGGAAGACGAGAGCCGCTACACGCCGTTCAATCATCTCGGCGGCGATCAGGGCCATTACGAAGTCATCAACTCGCTGCTCTCGGAAGAAGCCGTGCTCGGCTTCGAATATGGCTACTCGCTGGCGGAGCCGAATGCGCTCGCGATCTGGGAAGCGCAGTTCGGCGACTTCGCCAACGGCGCGCAGGTCTTGTTCGACCAGTTCATCTCCTCGGGCGAGCGCAAATGGCTGCGTATGTCCGGCCTCGTCTGCATGCTGCCGCATGGCTACGAAGGCCAGGGGCCGGAGCATTCCTCGGCGCGTCTCGAACGCTTCCTGCAGATGTGCGCCGAAGACAATATGCAGGTGGTCTATGCCACCACGCCCGCCAATTTCTTCCACGCACTGCGGCGTCAATTGCATCGCGAAATCCGCAAGCCCCTGATCATGATGACGCCGAAGTCGCTGCTGCGGCACAAGCGCGCGGTCTCGCGGCTTGACGAATTGGGCGAGGGCACCACTTTCCACCGCATTCTCTACGATGACGCGGTGATGCTGCCAGACGAAAAGATCAAGCTGGTGCCGGACGACAAGATACGCCGCGTTGTGCTGTGCTCGGGCAAGGTCTATTACGACCTCTACGAGGAGCGCGAAAAGCGCGGCATCGACGACGTCTACCTCATGCGGATCGAACAGCTCTATCCGGTGCCGCTGAAGGCGCTGGTGCAGGAGCTCGGACGCTTCCGGAGCGCCGAAGTGGTCTGGTGTCAGGAAGAGCCGCGCAACATGGGCGCGTGGCATTTCATCGAGCCCTATCTCGAATGGGTGCTGAACCAGATCCACGCGCCGAACAGACGGCCGCGTTACGCCGGCCGCGCTGCCGCGGCGGCAACCGCCACCGGGTTGATGTCGAAGCATTTGGCGCAGCTCAAGGCTCTGCTTGACGAGGCGCTGAACTGAAGAATTGCAGATCCATCATGCACCGCGAAAGCGGGGCATCCAGTGACCCGCGCCGCCCGTTTTCGATCAGGACCGTCACGGAGTACTGGATCGTCCGCTTTCACGGACGATGACAGCACAAGGCATTGGGGAAACGACCATGACTGAAATTCGCGTTCCAACGCTCGGCGAATCCGTGACCGAGGCCACCATCGGCCGCTGGTTCAAGAAGCCGGGCGATGCCGTGGCGGTAGATGAACCGCTGGTCGAGCTCGAGACCGACAAGGTCACCATCGAAGTCCCGGCGCCATCGGCCGGCACCCTTGGCGAGATCAGCGCCAAGGATGGCGAGACCGTTGCGGTCGGCGCTTTGCTCGGACAGATCAATGATGGCGCGGCGGGTGCCGCCGCCAAGCCGGCTGCAGCGCCTGCCAAGGCTGCGGCCCCCGCGGCTCCGCCACCGCCCGCCGCTGCTGCTGCCGCGCCTGCGGC
>VAZH01000433.1 GCA_005884465.1 Alphaproteobacteria bacterium
GAGCCGGATGATGTCTTCGAGACCGGCGGTACGGCCTTCCAATTCCAGGCCGCGTTCGATCAGCCGACGGGCGCCCGCGCCAATCATGTTGCGCGCGGAATGGAGGGGGACCGGAGGCAAGCCCTCGCGACCAAGAACAAAATTGAGCGCGTTGATCAGGTCGGGCGCCGTATCCACGAGCGTGCCGTCGAGATCGAATACCACTGTGCGGGCAGAGGTCATTGAAAATCGCTATCGGTCTGCGCACAATCATGCAAGTGGGAGACGACAGGCTTCTGTCGTAATCCGGAGATAGCGGGGACAATCATGCGGGAGCTGGCGGGCAAGACAGCATTCGTGACAGGCGGCGCCAGTGGTATCGGCTTTGCGCTCGGCGCCGCCTTTGCGCAAGCCGGCATGAAGGTGATGCTCGCCGATATCGAGACCGGCGCATTGGCGTCCGCCGTCAAAAGCCTGCACGATTTTGGGCCAAATATACGCGGCGTCGCTTGCGATGTTGCTGACCCCCTCAGCGTCGAGCGCGCGGCGAAAGCCTCGTACGAGGCGTTCGGAAATGTCCATGTGGTTTGCAACAATGCCGGTGTCGCCGCGGCCGGCGGCATCGACAATATCTCGCTCGACAACTGGCGATGGGTGCTCGACGTCAATCTGATGGGCGTGCTGCACGGCATCCGCAGCTTCCTTCCGCACATCCGCGCCCATGGCGAAGGCGGCCACATCGTCAACACCGCGTCGATGGCCGGGATGAATAGCGGGCTCGGCTTCAGTCCTTACGTGGCGAGCAAGTTCGCGGTGGTCGGCATGTCGGAGGGGCTGGCGACGCAGCTCAAGCCGTTCGGCATCGGCGTGACCGTGCTCTGTCCCGGCTTTGTTCGCACCGGGATCGGCGAGAGCGGCCGCAATCGGCCGCAGCGCTATGGGGCGACGCAGACACCGGATCCCGCAAGCCCGGCGGGCTTGCTGCTCGCCCAGCTTGCCGAACGCCTGCAGTCCGGGCTCGACCCAGCGGATGTCGCGGCGCGCGTTCTCGCCGCGATCCGTGAGGACGAACTCTATGTCTTCACCCATCCGGAAATGCGCGGCGAGCTCGAAGAGCGGTTCGCCGCCATCATGGCGGCGATGGACAAAGTGGCGGCGCGCTAGTGTCTGCGTCGCATTCGCGGCAGTGTAAAAGTCAGGCAGCTACGCGGCTCACTTGATCGACATTCGAGACGCGTCGGTTGTCTTCCCGCCACGAACTCTCTTGCGCGTAGCGAAGGAGGAACGCACCTGCACTATGGTGGTGAATGCCGATTTCAGCGCGTCGCAAGCGGCTGAAGTACTCTTCGGCCCAATTGGTGCAGGCCCCGTCGAGCGAACAGGTTTCCTGGTGATTGATCCGCTTGACTTCAAACCGCTCATGTAACCCATTCCATGCCGAAGCTTCGTCGGCGTTGAGGACAGTTCCCTTTGCGACGCGCGCAGGGATAAACGCCGCATCCTGGCTTTCCGTTCCGAATACCGCGGCAACCGAATTGCCGCCACGCTCGCGAACGACAACAACGACCTTGTGACGACGGATTCAGAAAAGTGCAGCGGACTAGGTTTTGCCACCGCTATAACTGCGTCAACCGCAACGATGCAGATTAAAGCGGCCCAAGCCGCTCGCGCCCTCATTTAACAGCCCCCGGTTTGCGCCATAATACCGTAAAGCATCGATTTTCCCCGGGTCGACGTATTGCGCTGTTCCTCCTTCCAAAACGACGCTAGATATGGCGCGCCGGATATCGCCTTTTGCATCATTTGGTTGGCGGCACCTGGGGGCCTCGATTGCACCTGAATATGGACGGATTGAAACGGCAAGCGGCGGCTCGCGCGCTCGAACATGTGCGCGACGGCATGAAGCTTGGGCTTGGCACCGGCTCGACCGCGAAGCATTTTGTCGAGCTTTTGGGCGAGCGGGTTCGCGCCGGGCTCAACGTCGTCGGCGTGCCGACGTCGGAAGCAACCCGCGCCGACGCGGTGCGCTGCGGCATTCCATTGACCACCCTCGATGATGTCGATCGGCTCGATCTTACGGTTGATGGCGCGGACGAAATCGATCCAGCGCTCAATCTCATCAAGGGCGGCGGCGGCGCGCTGCTGCGCGAAAAGATCGTTGCCGCGGCGTCAGATCGCATGATCGTGATCGCCGACGAATCCAAATCGGTCGACGTTCTCGGCCGCTTCCCGTTACCGGTCGAGGTCGTTCCGTTCGGCCTCGCGGCGACGCGCCGCGCCATCGGCGAGGCATTTGCGCAAAGCGGCGTTTCCGGGCAAATGGTGGTCCGAAAAGGCAAAGACGGCCACGTTTTTGTCACCGATGGCGGCCACTGGATCGTCGATGCCCATCTCGGACGGATAGCCGATGCCCCGCGCCTGGCGGGATTACTGGCCTTGATACCGGGTGTCGTCGAGCACGGGCTGTTCATTGGCCTTGCCAGCATCGCAATCCTGGCAGGCCCAGAGGGAATTCGCGTAGTTGAACGGCGGTAGCGCCGCAAATCTTGGGAGAATTGAATGAATCGCCTTGCAAGAATGTTGTCGGCCGCGAGCCTGGCGTTGGGACTGGCCGTCGCCGGCGTTCCGGCGGTTGCCCAGCAGGCGCCTGCAGCTCCGCCTCCGCTCAAGCAGGCTCCTCCGGCAGCGATCGCCGCGGCAAAGGAAATTCTGGCGATGAAAAACGCCGCCGCCATGTACGCCAGCGCGGTCCCCAACATCGTTGAGCAGACCAAGAACCAGTTGCTGCAGAGCAACCTCAACTATCAAAAGGATCTCAACGAAGTTGCCGTTATCGTCGCCCAGAAGCTTGCCGGGCGCGAGAAGGAAATCGGGGAGGGGATGGCGAAGATCTACGCCAACGAGTTTACCGAGCAGGAGCTGAAGGACCTGGTCGCGTTCTACAAGTCGCCGCTCGGCCAGAAATTGATCTCCACCGAGCCACGGGCAATTCAGTTCAGC
>VAZH01000434.1 GCA_005884465.1 Alphaproteobacteria bacterium
CCCATAACCAGCTTGCCGGGCATCGAGACCGTTGCCTGCTCAGGGTTGGCGTGATACCGGCAGGGATGTCCGGGCCATCGACAACCGCCCGGTCAGCTGTCATGCAGCCAAGCGTTGTCTCGCTCCGTTTGCGGAGGTGAGACATGTCCTGCGATAGCTTTTTGATCCGCATGACCCTGTGGCGGATCTACCGATGACGCATTTCTCCCCGCCCAAAACTCCGGCGGATATTCTTTGTCTCTATGTTGCACGGGCGCTTCGTGGATTCGGCGATGGTTTCGCGATCATCATTCTCCCGGTCTACCTCTCGGCCATCGGCTTCAGCCCGGAACTGATCGGAATTGTCGCCAGCGCCTCGCTGCTTGGAACGGCGGCGCTGACGTTGGTCACCGGCTTCATTGCACCGCGTTTTGAGCTGAGAAGTCTGTTTCTCGCCGGTGCCGGATTGATCGCTTTCACGGGCCTCATATTCCCGGCGGCGGAGACCATCGCGCCGGTTCTGCTGGTCGCCTTCATCGGAAGTATCAATCCATCGGGAGGCGATCTGGGCATGCTGGTTCCCCTCGAGCATGCGCTGCTGACGAGGGAAACCGCCGACCGCGACCGCACCGCAGTTTTTGCAAGGTACAGCCTGATCGGCTCACTCACCGCTGCCGTCGGATCGCTGGCCGCGGCATTGCCGGAGATCCTCGCCTCCAACGGCTGGCTGAAGCTCGGCGCCATCAAGCTGATGTTTTACGGATATGGCGCGCTGGGACTGCTGGCGGCGTTGCTTTACCGGCGCCTGCCGCGCGACCACAGCCATGCGGCGAACGTGCCGAAGGCTGGGCTCGGACCATCCCGGAACATCGTCTACAAGCTTGCGGCTTTGTTCAGTCTGGACGCCTTTGCCGGCGGCTTTGTCGTGCAATCGCTGTTGGCGCTCTGGCTGTTCCAACGATTTGATCTCTCGCTGGAAGCGGCAAGCGTCTATTTCTTCTGCTCGAGCCTGCTGGGGGCATTTTCATTTCCGGTGGCCGCCTGGCTCGCCAGGCGCATCGGCCTCATCAACACGATGGTATTCACGCATATCCCGTCCAGCCTCTGCCTGATCGCTGCGGCGTTTTCTTCAAGCCTGACCATCGTGTTGTCGTTGCTGCTGGTTCGCTCCGCGCTGTCGCAGATGGACGTTCCGACGCGGTCCTCCTATGTGATGGCTGTGGTGACACCGGCCGAACGCACGGCGGCCGCGAGCGTGACCGCGGTGCCGCGCAGCCTGGCATCGTCCATCAGTCCGGCGATGGCAGGGTTCATGTTGGCCGGACCGTTTTCCGGCCTGCCGCTCGTCGTCTGCGGATGCCTGAAGATCGGCTACGACTTGGCGCTGCTCAGAATGTTCCAGCACACCAAACCACCGGAAGAGATCCGGTAACGGCGATCGCCAGCCTCAGGCCGCCAGGGTATTTTCGACCAGCTTGATCCAGTACGACGTGCCGTAAACGATCGCATCGTCGTTGAAATTATAGGCGGGATGATGCAGGCCTGCGCTGTTGCCGTTGCCGCAGAAAATGAACGCTCCCGGCCGCTGCCGCAGCATATAGGCGAAATCCTCGGCACCCATCAGGGGCGGCATTTCGTGCACGTTGGCATCGCCGGCAATTTCCTTCGCCACCCGCGTCGCAACCTCGGTCTGCGAGGCATGGTTGACGACGACAGGATAGCCGGGCTCGTACACCAGATCGATCTTGGCGCCCGTCATCTGCGCCACACCTGCGACGACCTCGCGCACCCGCTTCTCGACCAGCTCCCGCACTTCCTCCGTTAGCGTACGCACCGTGCCCCTGAGTTCCGCGGTTTGCGGGATCACGTTGCGGGCATTGCCGGCGTGAAATTCGCACATCGAAATAACCGCAGACTCCAGGGGATCGATGGTGCGCGACACGATGGACTGCAAGGCGGTGATCAGTTGCGCGCCGACCAGAACGGAATCGATGCATTTGTGCGGACGCGCTGCATGTCCGCCGAGCCCCTCGATCCGGATGTCGATGGCATCGGTGGCGGCCATGATCGGGCCGGAGCGGATCGCGAACGAGCCGACCGGAATTCCCGGACCGTTATGCATGCCGTAGACCTGGTCGATGGCAAAGCGGTCCATCAGCCCGTCCTTGATCATGGCGGCTGCTCCAGCGCCGCCCTCTTCCGCCGGCTGAAAGATCACGACCGCGTCGCCCGCGAAATTCCGCGTCTCGGCGAGATAACGGGCCGCGCCGAGCAGCATCGCAGTATGCCCGTCATGGCCGCAGGCGTGCATCTTGCCCGGCGTCCTGGAGGCGTAAGCGAGATTTGTCGCCTCCTCGATCGGCAGCGCGTCCATATCGGCGCGCAGCGCGATCACCTTGATATCGCCTTTGGGCGCAGGCTTGCGGCCCTTGATGACGCCGACGACGCCGGTGCGGCCGAGACCTGTCGCGACTTCGTCGCAGCCGAATTCCCGCAAGCGCTCCGCCACGAATGCTGCGGTGCGATGCACGTCGTACAGCAATTCGGGGTATTGATGGATATCCCTGCGCCAGGCCTGAATATCGGGTTGCAGATCGGCGACGCGGTTAACGATGGGCATGGCAATTCTCGGTTCGGTTTGAGCGCTTTTAGCTTATCTAGCACGCAGCCGCGATCCGCCCAACACTCCAGCGGCAGCAGCCGAGTGTCAGCCATGTCTCCGAACGGGTGTCGGCTATGTCCCCGAACAGGTGTCAGTCATGTCTCCGAACGGGCGTCGGCTATGTCCCCGAACAGAACGCTTGTCCCGGCCATCCGCGTCTGACTGAATAAAACCATGCAAGACGTGGATGCCCGGCATCAAGCCGGGCCTGACGACTAATCATTAAATTGGGCGGAAACTCAGGAATGCCGAAGCGGCTTGAAGGTGATTTCGAC
>VAZH01000435.1 GCA_005884465.1 Alphaproteobacteria bacterium
GCTTGGCCTTAGCGGCTGGGGGTGGGACGACGTCAAGCCGGCATTCCGGCGGCTGGAGGATCATTTTCTGGGCGAAAGCGAGCATCATGGCACCGGCGGCGGCTGGCGGATCGAAGCCCCGCGGCTGTCCTGGATTGTCCTGGACGCCGTCGGCAAAGCCGCGGAAGAAATGGGCATTCCAAAAATTCCGGATTTCAACACCGGCGACAATGAGGGCGTCGGCTATTTCCACGTCAACCAAAAGCGCGGACGCCGCTG
>VAZH01000436.1 GCA_005884465.1 Alphaproteobacteria bacterium
AAGTTGATTTCCGGATAGCTCTTCCGGATGGCTCGATCAAACACGTACATTCCGTGGGACATCCTGTCGTCAATAGCGACGGCGACGTGATCGAAATGATCGGTACGCATCTGGATGTCACCGAGCAATACGCTGCAAAGGAGACGCTGCAAAAGGCTTTTGACGAAATCAAAAAGTCCGAGGATCGCCTTCGATTGGTCATCGACACAATTCCGATGCTGGTCTGGCGCGCTAGCCCCGAAGGGGTCCCCGATTTTCTCAATCAACCATCGCTCGACTACACCGGCATCTCGTTGGACAATGCCGCGGTTGGCTGGCCTCGCTCTTTTCATCCTGACGACAAGAAGATGATGCTGCAGAAGTGGCAAAGGATACGGGAGTCCGGTATGCCGGGTGAGCTCGAGGCACGGCTCCGGCGCCAAGACGGTGAATACCGCTGGTTCCTATTCCGCGCCGAACCGTTGCGCGATGAGGCCGGTAACATTGTCAAATGGTACGGGTCGGCTACCGACATCGAGGACCGCAAGCGGACCGAGATCGCCCTTCGCGAGAGCGAGCAGCGCTTTCGCGATTACGCCGAAACGGCCTCCGACTGGCTCTGGGAGACTGGACCTGACCACCGGGTCACCCGCATCTCCGAGAACCTGAATGCTGCCGGGATCGCGCCCTCACGCCTGCCCGGCATCACCCGTTGGGATATTGCAACCGATGTCGGATCAGAACCGGAAAAATGGCGAATGCATCAGGCAATGCTTGACGCACATCTGCCATTTCGCGATTTCGTTTACCGCACTGCAAACGACAAGACTGGCTCTCCGGTATACGTCCAAACAAACGGCAAGCCTTTTTTTGACGCCAAAGGAAATTTTCTGGGCTATCGGGGCACCGGCACCAATATCACCGCGAGGATTCGCGCAGATCACGCCGAACGGGCGCTGCGGAAGGCGCAGGCGGAACTCGCCCATGTAACGCGCGTGACTATGCTGGGCGAAATGACGGCTTCCATCGCCCATGAAGTGAACCAGCCGCTCGCCGCCGTCATTGCCAACGCCGAGGCCTGTCTGCGCTGGCTCGACCGCGAAACTCCCGACCTGGCCGCCGCGCGCCGTTCGGCAGGATGGGTCATAAACGACGGTAACCGCGCGAGCCAGGTGATCCGGCGCGTCCGGGCGCTCGCGAACAAGACCGACATTGAGAAGGCGCCGCTCGACGTCAATAACGTCGTCAGGGACGTTATCGCGCTGGTACAGCGGGAGTTAAGCAGCCACGGTGTATCATTGCGAACCGAGTTGGCGGCGAATTTACCCACGATCCTTGGCGATCGGGTCCAGCTGCAGCAGGTAATTATCAACCTGGTGATGAATGGCATTGAAGCAATGCAGCCGATCACGGATCGAGAGCGCGAATTGGTGATCCGATCAGGTCAGGACGAGACACACCGAGTGCTCCTGAGTGTAACGGATTGCGGCGTCGGGATCTCGGCCGAGAACGCAAACCGGCTGTTCAGCGCCTTCTTCACCACCAAATCCAGCGGCATGGGTATGGGGCTCTCGATCTGCCGTTCGATCATTGAAGCCCACGGTGGACGTCTGTCAGCTTCCGACAATGAGGGGCCCGGCGCGACGTTTCAATTCGTCTTGCCCGTGCATCAAGAGGATGCGCCTTGACCGAGCACTCCAAATCATCGCGTGAACCCGCGAGCGCCAAGGAACCGATCGTCTTTGTTATCGACGACGACGCATCGATGCGCAGGGCGCTCACCAATCTTTTTCAATCGGTAGGCTTGAAGGTTGAGGTGTTTGGTTCGGCGCCCGAAATGCTGCACAGCAAGCTTCCGGACGTCGCCAGCTGCCTGGTCCTAGACATCAGGTTGCCGGGATTGAGCGGCCTCGACTTTCAAACCGAACTGGCCAGGGCGAACATCCACATTCCAATCATCTTCATCACCGGCCATGGCGATATTCCCATGACCGTGAGGGCCATGAAGGGCGGCGCGGTGGATTTCCTGACAAAACCGTTCCGCGACCAGGACATGCTGGACGCCGTGGTGATGGCGATTGAGCGGGACCGGAAGAGACGGGAAGTCGAGAAGATCGTTGCCAACCTGAACGCCCTTTTCGAGACCCTGACCCCCCGCGAGCGCGAGATCCTGGCCTTGGTCGCTTCCGGCCTCATGAACAAACAGATAGCAGCCGAGCTTGGACTTGCCGAGATCACGGTGAAGATCCATCGCGGGCACATCATGAAAAAAATGGGTGCGAGGTCCTTGGCCGATTTGGTGAGAAAGGCCGAGACGCTTGGCATTCATCGCGCCAAGCCCTAGCCCACAAACCTAAGTATAATTTTACTACCTCGATTCGCGGCCCATTTTCCCGTTGGGCAGCGGTGCTGCGGCAAGCGCTCGGTACCCGCGTCAGAAAGGCCTTCTTGTCAACACCTTCGGTCATATCTGTCATTGACGATGATGCATCTGTACGCGCGGCGACCAACAATCTTCTGAGGTCGCACGGGTACACGGTTCACACCTTTGCATCGGCTGAGGAGTTCCTGCGGTCGGCCTATGTGAATGGCACCTCCTGTGTGATTACGGATGTGCAGATGCCAGTCCTGAGCGGCCTGGACCTGCTGACGTTCATGCGCGCCCAAGGCTATCGTGTGCCGTTCATTTTCATCACGGCCTTTCCCGATGAGAGCGTCCGCGACCGGGCGCTGAAGGCAGGGGCAATCGCCTTCCTGGCCAAGCCCTTCGCCGCACCCACTTTGATCAAATGCCTCGACACCGCCCTGCAGCGACATGGCGGCGAAGCAGGGCAGTGAGACGCTGACGTCGGCGCAGCAGCGCGCAGGCCGCCTGTCTGATCGGCTTGGCGAGGGAGACTGCGCGTTCGGTCCATCAACTCAGATCGGTAGCCGCCGCGCGCTCGGTCACGGCCTTTCGGATGCCATGAGCGCGTTCGCGGCACGAGTTTTCCCGCGGCTAAACCAAGGTATGTGGTGAATCAACCTCCGTAGGATCGAGTCGTTCGCCCTGATCAGACTAGGCTGGCGTCAAGTGCCCTGGCTGGCCGGGCGAGCACGAGCCCAGCGAGTCAAACGCTAACGGGTGGACCCCATGGTGACGAGACATGGCCCTTTCGATCGAAGCCTCGCAGGTATTTCCCCAAGCACGCAGAAACGTGGACGCCTCCGCAATCTTTCAGCGGATTGATCTCATGCAACTACCTGAGTTCATGCGCTCAACCACGCTGCGCTGGACCATCTTGGTGGCCGGCGTTTTTGCGGCTTTTATCGTTGCGCTGCTCGGGTTTATCTACCTGAAAACGGAAAGCGACCTGACAACGCGATCCGACCGGGTGATCGCCTCGCAAATGGGCGTCTTTGCGGGCTTGTCGCCCGAGCGGAGGCTCGACGCGATCAATGAGCACCTGAAACAGGATCCGAGCCGTGTTCAGCTCGCGGGATTATTTGGCTCAAACGGCCGCCGGATCGCGGGCAACCTCGAAAGTCTGCCATCCGATCTCAAGACCGAGGATGCGATACAGAGCGCTGTCGTCGACAGGATCGACGAAACTGGGCGGCAGAAACAGGCGGTCCGCCTGATCGCGCGAAGTTTGCCGAACGGCGACGTGCTGGTGATTGGACGAAACGTCGATGAAATCGGGGAGATCGCACGCGTCGTTGGTCGGGCGCT
>VAZH01000003.1 GCA_005884465.1 Alphaproteobacteria bacterium
GCGCCCCGTCCTGGTGGCAACCGTGCACTACGAGGCCGAGTCGCCGGAGCGCAGCTTTGTAGGCACCATCAAGCCGCGGATCGAGACCGACATGGGCTTCCGCGTCCCGGGCAAGGTGGCAAAACGCCTGGTCGAAGTCGGGCAGACCGTCGATGTCGGCCAGCCGCTGGCAACCCTCGATGAGGTCGACCTGAAACTGCAGGCCGAACAGGCCGATGCGGAATTGCATGCCGCTACCGGCGTGCTGGCGCAAGCCGCCGCCGCCGAACAGCGCGCCAAGGATTTGCGCGCCAAGGGCTGGACTACGGACGCACAAATGGATCAGGCCAAGGCCGCCGCCGACGAGGCGCGGGCGCGGCTCAATCGCGCGCAGCGTTCGGTCGAGCTCACCAACAACTCTTTGTCTTACGCAACGCTCGTTGCCGATACCCGTGGCGTCGTCACCGCCACCCTGATCGACGCCGGACAAGTCGTGGCGTCGGGCCAGACCGCGATCCGCGTCGCGCGCTTTGCGGAAAAGGAAGCCGTGGTCGCGATCCCGGAGACGCTGTTGGGCCGCGCCAAGGATGGCGTGGCAACGGTGACCCTATGGTCGGAGCCGAACAAGAAGTATGCCGCAAAACTGCGCGAGATTGCACCCGCGGCCGATCCCGCGACCCGCACCTATCTGGCAAAGTTTTCGCTGCCCGATGCCGGCGAGAACGTTTCGCTCGGCATGACCGCGACGCTGACCCTTGCCGATCCCGCAACCGTACGCGTCGCGCGGCTGCCATTGTCGGCCCTGTACAGCCAGGGCGGCAGTCCCTCGCTCTACATCGTCGATGCCTCGGGCGACGTCACGCTGAAACCGGTCGCGGTCAAGTCCTACGAGAGCAATGACGTCGTCATATCCGGCGGCGTCGAGGAGGGCGCCAAAATCGTCGCGCTTGGCGTGCAGAAACTCGATCCGACCCAGAAGGTCAGGGTCGTCTCGTCATTGTCGTTCTGAGCGGGGAGGACAGTATGAAACATTTCAATCTTTCAGGCTGGGCGGTCAGCCATCCCGCATTGATCCTGTTCCTCGTGGTTGCGCTTGGCGCGGCCGGCTTCTTTTCCTACGAGCGGCTCGGCCGCGCGGAGGATCCCTTCTTCACGGTCAAGGTTGTCAACGTTTCGGCGATCTGGCCCGGCGCGACTGCCGCCGAAATGCAGACCCAGGTCGCGGACCCGATCGAGAAGAAGCTGCAGGAACTGCCGTACTTCGAAAAGGTGCAGACCTACTCAAAACCGGCGTTCACGGCGATGCAGGTCACCTTCAAGGATTCGACCCCGCCAAAAGACGTGCCGTACCTGTTTTATCTGCTGCGCAAGAAGATCGCTGACGTACAGGGTCAGCTTCCGGCGGGTTTGCTCGGCCCCGTCGTCAACGACGAATTCAGCGACGTCGATTCGATCCTCTATATGATGACCAGCGATGGCGCCGACTACGCGCAGTTGAAGAAAGCCGCCGAAGGCATGCGGCAGCGCTTGTTGAAGGTACCGGGAGTGACAAAAGTCGATCTCTACGGCACCCAGGACGAGCGGATCTTCGTCGAGTTCTCGCATGCCAAGCTGGCGACGCTCGGTATCACGCCGCAGGCGCTGTTCGATTCGCTCGCCAAGCAGAACAACGTGGTGCCGGCCGGCACGGTCGAGACCTCTTCGCAACGCGTGCCGCTGCGCGTCACCGGCGCGCTCGACGGCGTCAAGGCGGTGGCGGAGACGCCGGTCGAAAGCAATGGCCGGGTATTTCGTTTAGGCGATATCGCGACCGTCACCCACGGTTTCGTCGATCCGCCGAGCTTTGTGGTGCGTCAGGAAGGCAAGCCCGCGCTCGGCATCGGCGTCGTCACGACCAAGGGCGCCAACATTCTCGAGCTCGGCAAGGACGTTGCCGACGCGACCGCGGAATTCATGAGGGCGGTGCCGCAGGGCATCAATGTCCAGCTGATTGCCGATCAGCCGAAGGTAGTCGAGCACGCCGTCGGTGAATTCGTGCACTCCTTCATCGAGGCCCTGGCGATCGTGCTGTTCGTCAGTTTCGTGGCGTTGGGCTGGCGCACCGGAATCGTGGTGGCGCTGTCGGTGCCGCTGGTGCTGGCGATCGTCTTCATCGTCATGAACGCGATGTCGCTCGATTTGCATCGCATCACGCTCGGCGCATTGATCATCGCGCTCGGACTGCTGGTCGATGACGCCATCATCGCGGTCGAGATGATGGTGGTGAAGATGGAGCAGGGCTGGGACCGCGTCCGCGCCGCGTCCTTTGCCTGGGAATCCACCGCCTTCCCGATGCTGACGGGAACGCTGGTCACCGCCGCCGGTTTCCTCCCCGTTGGCTTCGCCAATTCCGCGGTCGGCGAATATGCCGGCGGCATTTTCTGGATCGTGGCGATCGCGCTGGTCGCATCCTGGTTCGTGGCGGTGATCTTCACGCCCTATATCGGCGTCAAGTTGTTGCCGAATATCACGGTCAGCCACAACCATGACCCGCACGCGGTTTACGAGACCCGCGTCTACCGGATTCTGCGCAGCATGATCCAGTGGTGCGTCGACCATCGTATCAAGGTGGTGCTGGCCACCGTCGGCGTCTTCGCGCTGTCGATTGTGGCTTTCGGTCACGTGCAGCAGCAGTTCTTCCCGCTGTCCGAACGGCCCGAACTGTTCCTGCAGCTGCGTCTGCCGGAGGGCACGGCGTTCAACGTCACGGAAAAATCCGTGAAAAAGGCGGAAGCGCTGTTGAAGGACGACAAGGACATCTCGACCTACACGTCTTATGTCGGCCAGGGCTCGCCGCGCTTCTGGCTCGGGCTGAGCCCGCAGCTGCCGAACGAGGCTTTCGCCGAGATCGTGATCGTCGCCAAGGATGTCGAGGCGCGCGAACGAATCAAGGCGCGTATCGAGAAGGCCGCGTATGATGGGGCGTTGACCGAAGCGCGCGTCCGTGTCGACCGGTTCAATTTCGGGCCGCCGGTCGGCTTTCCCGTCCAATTCCGCGTCATCGGCCCGGACCCCAACACCGTGCGTGACATCGCCTACAAGGTGCGCGACGTCGTCAAGCAAAACTCCAACGTCAAGGATCCGCAGCTCGACTGGAACGAGCAGTCACCGTACCTCAAGCTGGTGGTCGATCAGGACCGCGCCCGCGCGCTCGGTCTGACCCCGCAAGATGTGTCGCAGGCGCTGAGCATGCTGATCTCGGGTGCGCCGGTTACCACCATACGCGACGGCATCGAGAAGGTCGGCGTGGTCGCGCGCGCGGTGCCGTCCGAACGGCTCGATCTCGGCCGCGTCGGCGACCTCACCATCACCTCGCGCAACGGGGTCGCGGTGCCGCTGACGCAGATCGCGAAGATCGAATACTCCCACGAAGAGCCGATCCTGTGGCGGCGCAATCGCGACATGGCGATCACGGTGCGCGGCGACGTCGTCGATGGCGTGCAGGCGCCCGACGTGACCAACCAGATCTGGCCCAAGCTTCAGGAAGTTCGCGACAGCCTGGGGCCGGCCTACCGGATCGAGAAGGGCGGCGCGTTCGAGGAATCCGCCAAAGGCAATGCGTCGATCTTCATCCTGTTTCCGCTGATGGTCATCGTGATGCTGACGCTGCTGATGATCCAGCTGCAGAGTTTCTCGCGGCTGATCCTGGTGTTCCTGACCGCGCCGCTCGGCATCATCGGCGCATCGCTCGGGCTGAATGTCGCGAACCAGCCGTTCGGCTTCGTGGCGCTGCTGGGATTGATCGCGCTGGCGGGCATGATCATGCGCAATGCGGTGATCCTGGTCGACCAGATCGAAACCGACGTGGCCCACGGCCTGACCCGCAAGGAGGCGATCGTCGAGGCCACGGTCCGGCGCGCCCGCCCGGTGGTGCTCACCGCGCTTGCCGCGATCCTGGCGATGATCCCGTTGTCGCGCTCGGCGTTCTGGGGCCCGATGGCGATCACCATCATGGGTGGTTTGTTTGTTGCAACCTTCCTGACCCTGCTGTACCTGCCGGGCCTCTATGCCCTCTGGTTCCGCAAGAGCCTTGAAGAAAGCGGCCGGAGTGAGCATCTTGATCTTGCGCCGCAGCATCACGGCCAATCGCAGCCCGCATTTCCGCTTGCTGAGGCGGCGGAATAATTGAACATTGAGCACGGTGAATCGAGCACTGCCATGACGCTGGTTTCGGAACATATCGAACACGACACCCGAGAACGGATTCTCGTGGTGGCGGAGCGTTTGTTTCGCGAAATCGGCTATCAAAAGACCACCGTCGCCGACATCGCCAAAGTGCTGCGAATGAGCCCGGCGAACGTCTATCGCTTTTTCGATTCGAAAAAGGCTATCCACGAAGGCGTCGCCCGCACCCTGATGGGCGGGGTCGAGGATGCGGCTCAGATCATCGCGGCTAAACCCGAATCGGCGGCTGCCCGGCTGCGCGAGCTGATGACCACGGTCCACCGCACGAATTCCGAACGCTATATCGGCGATTCGAAGCTGCACGAGATGGTCGAAATCGCGATGGAGGAGAGCTGGGAGGTTTGCGTAGCCCACATGCTGGTGATTACCGAGACCATCGCCGCTGTCATTGCCGATGGCGCCGCATCGGGTGAATTCGAGGCCCCGGATGTGCCGCTGGCTGCGATGTGCGCCTGTACCGCGATGATGCGGTTTTTCCATCCGCAGATGATTGCGCAATGCGCCACCAAGCCGGGACCGTCGCTCGACCAGATGATCGACTTCGTCCTCGCCGGCCTTGCGCCGCGCGGCGGTTCAGCGGCGCGTAAATAATCCGAAGGTTTATCCGTCATTGCGAGCGCCGCGAAGCAATCCATGGCCCCGCATAACGCAGTATGGATTGCTTCGTCGCTGAGTTTATCATCGGGCCCGCGGAAGGCGGGACCCGTTGGCTCCTCGCAATGACGGCAAGAGGTACCAGCGTGACCGACAAGGATCTGCACTATTACGAGCCGGCAAGCGGCCACGGCCTCAAGCACGATCCCTTCAATGCCATCATCGCGCCGCGCCCGATCGGCTGGATCTCGTCCCGCGATGCCAGGGGCAACGTCAATCTGGCGCCCTACAGCTTTTTCAACGGGTTCAATTACCACCCGCCGATCATCGGCTTTTCCTCGACTTCCTGGAAGGACAGCGTCGCCAACATCCAGGAGACCGGCGAGTTCGTTTGGAATCTCGCGACCATGGATTTGGCGCAGCAGATGAACTTGACTGCGGCGCATGTCGCCAAGGACGTCAATGAATTTGCCGTCGCCGGGCTGACGGCGGCGCCGAGCAAGCGCGTCAATGTGCCCCGTGTCGCGGAAAGCCCGGTATCGTTCGAATGCAAGGTGTCGCAGATCATTCAGCTGCAGGGCGCCAACGGCAACAAGGTGCAGGCCTGGCTTACCCTCGGCGAGGTCGTCGCCGTCCACATCGACAAGGCCATGATCAAGGACGGCGTCTATCAGACCGCGCTGGCGCGCCCCATCGTGCGCGCCGGCCGCCGGGGCGACTATTTTGAAATTCGGCCTGAGGCCATGTTCGAGATGAAGCGGCCGGATTGATTGTCTTATCCCTCGCCCACGGTGTTTCTTAACCTCTCCCCGCTCGTTGCGGGGAGAGGTCGAAATTCGCGGTAGCGAATTTCGGGTGAGCGGCAAGGCACGGTGCTTGCCAAAACTCTCAGTCTTTGCGTGGTTGCGGCCTCTCACCCCGACCCTCTCCCCGCAAGGGCGACGCAAGGGCGGGGCGAGGGAGAAGAGAGGTAAAGAAAGCCCCGCAAGCGGGGAGGGGCTTGGGTGAGCGAGCCCGGAACCGATGCGGTATTTTGTCGTTGTCAGGCGACTGTCGGCCGGATCAATTTCGCTTTATTTTCCGTGCGAAGTATCAGGTGCATTCCGCGCTTTCTTGCTAGATTGCAGCCGCCCATTCAGCGAAGGCCAGCCTTCCGGCTGCGCCGCCGCTCCGACAAGGAGGACATCGCCATGAGCTTCCGTCGCGACTTCATTACCAAGCCGATCTTCGCTCTCGCGCGCACGGCATTGCCGCCGATGTCGGATACCGAGCGCGAGGCGCTCGAGGCCGGCGACGTCTGGTGGGACGCAGACCTGTTCACCGGCAATCCCGACTGGTCGAAACTGCTAAGCTACGCGCCGGCGATGCTGACGGCCGAAGAGCAGGCGTTTCTCAACGGCCCGGTCGATGCGCTCTGCGCGATGCTCGACGAATGGAAGATCAGTTGGGAATTGCGCGACCTGCCTGAAGAGGTCTGGGACTTCATCAAGCGGGAAAAATTCTTCGGCATGATCATTCCGAAGGAATATGGCGGGCTGGGCTTCTCGCCCTACGCCCATTCGGAAGTGGTGCGCAAGATTTCGACGCGTTCGGTGACGGCCGCCGTCACCGTGATGGTGCCGAACTCGCTCGGCCCCGGCGAACTCCTGATGCGCTTTGGCACCAAGGATCAGCAGCAGCGGTGGCTGCCGCGGCTTGCCGACGGCCGGGAAATTCCCTGCTTTGGCTTGACCAGCCCCGAAGCCGGCTCGGATGCCGCGTCGATGATCGACAGCGGCGTCATCTGCAAGGGCAATTTCGAGGGACGCGAAGTGCTCGGGCTGCGTCTCAACTGGCATAAGCGCTACATCACGCTCGGCCCGGTCGCGACGCTGCTTGGGCTTGCCTTCAAGGCCTATGACCCGGATCACCTGGTCGGGCCGACGGAAGAACTCGGCATTACCGTGGCATTGATCCCGACCGATCTGCCCGGCGTCGAAATCGGCCGTCGCCATTTGCCGGCGATGCAGGTGTTTCAGAACGGCCCGAACTGGGGTCGCGACGTCTTTATCCCGATGGACTACATCATCGGCGGACAGACACGTCTCGGCCAGGGCTGGAAGATGCTGATGACGGCGCTCGCTGCCGGGCGCGGCATCTCGCTGCCGTCACTCTCGGCCGCGGGTGCGGCCTACGCGGCGCGCACCACCGGCGCCTATGCGCGGATCCGCGAGCAGTTCAACGTGCCGATTGGAAAATTCGAAGGCGTCCAGGAGCCGCTCGCCCGGATCGCCGGCACCGCCTATCTGCTCGATGCGGCGCGGCGGCTGACTTGCGCGGCGCTCAATCAGGGCCACCATCCCGCTGTGATCTCCGGCATCATGAAGCTGCACGCCACCGAGCGGATGCGGATCGCGATCGACGACGCCATGGACATCCATGGCGGCAAGGCCGTCATCGACGGTCCGCAGAACTACATGGGCAATCTCTATCGTTCGGTGCCGGTCGGCATCACGGTCGAGGGCGCCAACATTCTCACCCGCAACCTGATCGTGTTCGGGCAGGGCGCGATCCGCGCGCATCCCTATTTGCTCGAAGAGATGAACGCGCTCGGCGAAGCGGACCACGCCAAGGGCTTGGACGCCTTTGACAAGGCGTTCTGGAAGCATATCGGTCACAGCGTAACGACGCTGTTCCGGGCGTGGGGCCGGAGCTGGACCGGAGGTGTGTTTGCGCCGGCGCCCGACGCCGGAGCGGCGACCGGCTTCTATCGCCAGCTCTCGCGCTACTCGTCGGCGTTCGCGCTGTGCGCCGACATGGCGCTGCTGACGCTGGGCGGCGCGCTAAAACGCAAGGAAATGCTGTCGGCCCGGTTCGGCGATATCCTTTCCGAACTGTATTTGTTGTCTGCCGCGCTGAAACGCTGGCAGGACGAGGGCCGCAAGCAGGCCGATTTTGCCGCGCTCGAGTGGTGCATGACGAGCGGCTTCCGCACCATCGAAAACCGCTTCTCGGAAATCCTGGCGAATTTGCCGAACCGGTTTGTCGCGGTCATTCTGAAATTCCTGGTCCAGCCGTTCGGCGCCCGCGTGCTCGGTCCTTCCGACGGTGTGGTCCAGCAATGCGCGCAGCTCGTGCTGGAGCCATCGGCAGCGCGTGACCGCCTGACCCCTGACCTGTCGCTCATCGATGATGACCGCGGTGTCGCGCGGCTGGAGAAGGCGTTTGTTCTGGTCACCGGCACCGAAGATATCGCCAAACGAATGCGCGCTGCCCACATTCACGACTGGCGGGAGGCGGTGAAGAAGGGCGTCATCACCCAGGCCGAGGGCGATCAGCTGGCGACAGCGCATGAAGCGGTAGTGAAGGTGATTGAAGTCGATGACTTCCCGCCGGAGGCGCTGTCGCCGCAATACAAGAAGCCCGCCGAAGTGCACCGGTTTTTCCAGGAGCTTGGTGAGCAGAGGGCGGCAAGCTGATGGCGCGACCGGTTTTCATCATCGACGGCAGCCGGACGCCATTTCTCAAAGCGCGCAGCGGGCCCGGCCCGTTTACCCCGGTCGATCTCGCCGTGCAGTGCGGCCGGCCGCTATTGGCCCGGCAACCGTTCGCGCCCACTGCGTTTGATCAGGTGATCCTCGGCTGCGTCAACGTCATCGCCGACGAGATGAACCCGGCCCGTGTCGCAGCACTTCGGCTCGGCATGGGCGAAGCGATGGTGGCATTCACCGTGCAGATCAATTGCGGCTCCGGCATGCAATCGATCGACACCGGCTATCACTATATCCGCGAGGGCATTTCCGATTTGATCCTGGCCGGCGGGGCGGAGGCGCTCAGTCATGCGCCGCTGGTGTGGCCGCAGCAGGGCGTGCGATGGTTTGCCGGTCTTGCCGGTGCCAAGGGAATCTTGGCCAAACTCGCGGCGCTCGCAAAAGTGCGCCCCTCCTATTTCAAGCCGATTATTGGGCTGGAGCGCGGGCTGACCGATCCAATCACCGAGCTCAACATGGGACAGACGGCGGAAGTGGTCGGCCACCTCTTCGGCATCACGCGCGCGCAGTCGGACGCCTACGCCGCCGAAAGCCACAAGCGGCTGGCCAACGCGCAAGCGCAGGGTTTTCTCAAGGGCGAGGTCGAGACCGCTTTCGCGCGCGACGGCAAATTTTACGAACACGACGACGGCGTGCGGCCGGATTCCACGCCCGAGACCCTTGCCAAACTGAAGCCGGTATTCGAGCGGCCCTGGGGCCAGGTCACCGCCGGTAATTCCTCGCAGATCACCGACGGCGCGTCATGGACCATCCTTGCCTCGGAAGACGCGGTCAAAAAGCACGGCCTGACGCCAAGGGCCGTGATCGTCGACAGCCAATGGGCGGCGCTCGATCCCTCCATCATGGGCCTCGGCCCGGTGCTGTCGGCGACCGAGCTTTTAAAGCGCAACAAATTGGCGCTCGCGGATATCGAGACTTGGGAATTGAACGAGGCATTCGCGACCCAGGTGCTGGGCTGCCTCGCCGCGTGGGACGACGAAAAATTCTGCCGCGAGATTCTGGGCCTCGATGGCGCCGCCGGGCAGATCGACCACGCCAAACTCAACGTCGACGGCGGCGCGATCAGCCTCGGGCACCCCGTGGGCACCAGCGGCAACCGCATCGTGCTGCATCTCGTCAATGCCATGAAGCGATTGGGGACCAGACGCGGCATCGCCACCGAATGCATCGGCGGCGGGCAGGGCGGCGCGATGTTGATAGAGACGGTGTGATCATGGATTCAAGGATCATGAACGTTCTCGCCGACCGCGTGCTCGAGCTTGGGCCGAAGCCGGACGCTGATAGCCCCTATCGCCATTTCAAGCTGACCCGCGATAGCGACGGCATTGCCTGGCTGCTGTTTGATCGTGAAGGCGCCAGCGCGAACACGCTGTCGGCCGATGTCATGGAGGAATTCGACGCCGTGCTCGCGGCGCTGGAAAACCAGCGGCCGACCGGCCTTGTCATTCGCTCGGCGAAGAAATCCGGCTTCATCGCCGGCGCGGACGTCAACGAATTTCGCGGCGCGACCAATCCGCAGCCTGTCGAGACCGCGATCGGCCGGGCGCATGCGGTGATCGACCGGCTGGAGGCCTTGAAGACTACGACCGTTGCTGTCATTCACGGCTTCTGCCTCGGAGGCGGCCTCGAAGTCGCGCTCGCCTGCCAGTCGCGCATCGCGATCGACGGCGCCCGCTTTGGTTTTCCGGAAGTGATGCTCGGCCTGCATCCCGGTCTCGGCGGCACCGCGCGTTTCACCCATCTCGTCAATCCGATGCAGGCGATGACGCTGATGCTGACCGGCAAGACCATCGATGCGCGGAGGGCAAAGGCGCTCGGGCTGGTCGATGCGGTGACTCAGGAGCGGCACGTCCGCAATGCCGTCAAGGACGCGGTGTTCGGCCGTCTGAGACGCGCCCGGCCCGGGCTGTTGAATACCATCCTGAATCTCGGTGCTGTCAAAGGCTTTCTCGCCTCGCGCATGCGCAGAGAGGCCGAAAAAGCCGCGCCGCATGAGCATTATCCCGCGCCTTACGCGTTGATCGACCTCTGGGAGAAGCACGGCGGCGACAAGGCCGCGATGCTGGCGGCCGAAAGGACTTCGTTCGCCAATCTGATGGTGACGCCGACGGCGCAAAACCTGATCCGGGTGTTCTTTCTGCGCGAGCAGATGAAGAAGCTCGCAGGCCCCGGCAACAGGATCGGCCAGGTTCACGTCATCGGCGCCGGCGCGATGGGCGGCGACATCGCGGCGTGGTGCGCCCATCAGGGCCTGCGGGTCTCGCTTTCCGACATGAAGCCGGAGCCGATCGCGGGAGCGATCAAGCGCGCCGTGGACCTGTTCGGCAAAATCATGCGCAAGCGCACCGACATCCGCGACGCGCTGGACCGGCTGATGCCGGACCTCGACGGCGAGGGCGTGCGTAACGCCGATCTCATCATCGAAGCGGTGCCGGAAAAGCTGGAGCTGAAGCAGAAGGTCTATGCCGGGCTCGAGCCGAAGTTGAAGCCGGGCGCGATCCTCGCCACCAACACCTCGAGCATTCCATTGGAAGACCTGCGCTCGACGCTGCAATCGCCGCAGCGCCTCCTGGGGTTGCACTTCTTCAACCCGGTGTCGCGGCTGCAACTGGTCGAGGTCGTCCGCCACGATGGCACCGATCCCACCATGCTGAAACAGGCGCTGGCCTTCGTCGGCGCCATCGACCGGCTGCCGCTGCCGGTCAAGAGCTCGCCGGGCTTTCTCGTCAACCGCGCGCTGACGCCCTACATGCTTGAGGCGATGGTGATGCTGGATGAGAGGATCGACAAGCGCGCCATCGATGCGGCGGCGGAAAAATTCGGCATGCCGATGGGGCCGATCGAGCTCGCCGATCAGGTCGGCCTCGACATCTGTCTCGCGGTCGGCGACATGCTGCGCTCGAAATTCGGCGATGCTCTGCCGCCGACGCCGGCTTGGCTGCGTGAGAAGGTGGCGAAAGGCGAGCTCGGCCGCAAGACCGGCAAGGGCTTTTATGTCTGGAAGGACGGCAAGCCCGACAAGAGCTCCCGTTCGCCTTCCACGGCGCAGCCGACCGACGAAATGATCGACCGGCTGATGCTGCCGATCTCGAATGTCTGCGTCGCCTGCTTTCGCGAGGGCATCGTCGACAATCCCGACATGGTCGACGGCGCGATGATCTTTGGCACCGGCTATGCGCCGTTCCGCGGCGGCCCGCTGAACTACGCACGGACCCGCGGGGTGGAGAACGTGGTCTCGACCTTGCGCGCGCTGGCGCAAAAATTCGGCGGCCGTTTTGCGCCGGATCCCGGCTGGGATAGTTTTAAATAACGTCGTTTCAAATGTGGTGACAAGAATATTGAGGGAATTCAATGTTACCGGCGGTACGCAATCTCCGCCAACACACACGCACACGAAGTATTAGAAGGTCGCGCGAAAAAACTGATGTCAATCGAACAGGTCGACACTGTGGACTTTGTAAGCATCGACGAAAAGTCCGGCGAAGCTTTGCTCACAATCAGCGATCACCTTGCCTGGGACGAAAATGAAGGTACTCATCTTGAACTTTTGCAAGACAAACTCAACGCGTACGTCCGCTTCATCGAGAACGGTGAGCTACTCAGAAAGTTTCCGCAAGTAGAAGGGAAGTTTGTGGTAATTGATCTAGTTAGCAAATTCGATTTGAGCGATCGGGCCGAACTTCTCATCAGACGAGCGAGCAAGGCTATACGAAATGCAGGCTTTAGACTACAACACCGGGTCCACGGCTGGAATTAGGAATTGTTCATCGAGTTTCGAATGTCCGATTGACGGAACGCCACAGATGACCGACAGCCAAGCCGTTCACGCCCCATTGAATACGGAAAACGAGCCTTGCGGCGATCTGTCGATCCGCACGCTGGCAATGCCGGCCGATACCAACCAGAACGGCGACATTTTCGGCGGCTGGCTGCTCAGCCAGATGGATATCGGCGGCGGCATCTTTGCCTCCAAGATTGTAAAATCGCGCACCGTCACGGTGGCGATCGAGGCGATGAATTTTCGCAAACCGGTGTTCGTCGGCGACGTGGTTTCCGTCCACGCCAACCTGGCGCGGATCGGCAAGACCTCGATCACGGTCCACCTCGAGGCCTGGGTATTGCGCCGCAAGGAAATGCAATCGATCCTGGTGACCGACGGCAATTTTACTTACGTCTCGATCGATGATCAGGGACATCCGCAAGTAATCAAGCGCGATCAGCCGCCGATTTCGGCCTGATCGCGCATCCCCGTCATTGCGAGGAGCGAGGCGACGAAGCAATCCAGGCTGTTGCTTGCTCTGGATCGCTTCGCGTCTGATTTCGGAGGAGACCGGACGTGATGGGCGGTGGGTCAAGACGGTGCTTTTGACCATCCCGGACATTGACGCCGGTATCCTGGAAGGTCTCAATAAGCGTTCGTCAATCGACCGAAGGATGTGTTTCTAGAGCATGATCCGGAAAAGTGGGCACCGGTTTTCCGAAAAGATCATGCTCAAACAAAAGGATAGAGCGCGATGACGATTCGAAGAAAAGTCATCACGCTCTAGCTGACGGTTTCCTTAAGACCATCGACTGCGAACCGTGAACGCATTGATTGCTTGGCGGCGCGCGGCCTTTCGCAACTCCTCCGGCGTCGCCTCTCTATCCTTGGCGCGATACCCAACAAGACAAGATACCCAACATGACAAAATGGATAAGGCACGATGGCCAATCAGAATAGGGGACCTTTCTCGCATGCCGTCGAGCGCGACCTCCGGCTCGATCTCTTCCGCGGCATGGGGCTGTGGATGATTTTCCTCGATCACATTCCGCACGACATCGTTGCCTGGTTGACCCTGCGCAATTACGGCTTCAGCGATGCTGCCGAGTTCTTCGTGTTCATTTCCGGCTATCTCGCCGGGTTCATCTACGGTCCGATTGTACGCGATGGCCATTTTCTCGCCGCCACCAAGCGGCTGGTGATGCGGGCCTGGCAAATGTACGTTGCCCACATCATGCTGTTCCTGCTCTTTACGGCACAGATCGCCCGTACGGTCAGGAAGTTCGACAACCCGATGTATGAGGATGAATTCAATGT
>VAZH01000437.1:0-3225 GCA_005884465.1 Alphaproteobacteria bacterium
CGCCAGACTCGCAACCAATCCTTGGGCCGCGCCACCGCTGAGAATTCTCAACGCGGTCATGTCGCCAATTCCATCGCCGCGATCAGGCTGTCGCGGGTGATCGGCAGGTTGCGTATCCGCACGCCAAGCGCATCGAACACGGCGTTGGCAATCGCGGCGGTGACGGGACCGTGGGCAGCCTCGCCGGCGCCGAGCGGCTCGCTGTCGGGCCGTGGGATAAGCTCTACCTGCACCTCCGGTACTTCGCTAAAGCGAAGGATCGGATACGAAGCCCAGCTGTTGCTGGTGATGCGCTGCCGGTCAAAGCGAACCCGCTCCTTCAACACCCAGCTGGTGGCCTGGATCGCGCCGCCTTCGATCTGATTGATCACGCCGTCCGGGTTGATGGCTTCGCCGACATCGACTGCGATCGTCAACCGCTTGACGCTGACGTCTTCAGCGCCCTCGACCTCGGCGACCACGGCACAATAGGCGCCGGTATTCTTGTAGCGCGCAAAGCCGATTCCGTAGCCGCGGCCGGTTTGTTTGTCCGGCTTCCAGTTCGCGCGTCTCGCGACGGAGCGGATCACATCCTGCGCCCGCGAATCCGACAAATGACGCAGCCGTAACGCGACCGGATCTTCGCCGCGATCGGTTGCCAGTTCATCGATAAAGGACTCGATCGCAAAAACGTTGCCCTGCCCGCCGAGCGTCCGTAGCGCGGAAGTGCGTATCGGCATGGTGAGCAGGCGATGGCATTCGATTTCCCACGATGGAAAATCGTAGAGCGGTATGGAGTTGCGATCGGCGCCACCGCCATTGGCCTGTGGCGGATTGGTGGCGATGTAGCGCGGAAAGGGATTTGCCAGTTCGCTCGCCGCGAGCAAAGCAGGCTGTGCCGCCCGTCCGGGCCGCGCAGTATGGCCGTTGCTCCAGACGCGGTGTCGCCATTCGACGATCTCGCCTTGGGCGTCAAGATCGGCTTCGATTTCGATCGCCATCGCCGCGCCGAATGGCGCATGTGACATCTCGTCTTGGCGCGACCATTGCACCCGGACCGGCCGACCGCCGGCGGCTTTCGCAAGCAAAACGGCATCAAGCGCCACGTCATCGGCGGCGTTATGCCCGTAGCAGCCGGCGCCCTCCATATGCTCGACGATAATGTTTTCGACCGGCAATTTGAGCACCAGCGCGAGATCGGCGCGGAGAAAATAGACCCCCTGGCTGTGGGTCCAGACGTGGACGCACCCTCCGCTCCACTGCGCGATGGCGCAGGACGGCGCGATCGAGGCATGCGCGAGATAAGGGCGGGTATATTGCCGCCCGATCGTGCGGACCTTTGCACGCTTTCCAGAAGCTGTTTTCGTGTCAATGACCGTCGGCTCGGACGGCTGAGCTTTCAACCACTCCGCCAGCCTTTCTTCATCGGGAAGCGTTTCGCCGGATGACCACGCCGCGTCCTTGTGCAAAGCGCGGAGCGCATTCTCCGCGCCATCCTCGGTCTCGCTGACCACGCCGGCGAAATTGCCATCGCGCACGATGGCGACAAGGCCGGCAACGGCACGCGCGTGATCCTCAGACAGAGTGACGAGTCTGGCAGCGGAGAGTTCGGGTCGCAGCACGCGGCCATGCAACATCCCGGGCAGAGCGAAATCGTGAATGAAACGCGGATGCGCGAAAACCTTATCTGGAATATCCACCCGCTGAATCGATTTTCCGGCAAGGGTGCGCTGCGTCGAGGATTTAGGCGTCGCGCCTGGCGTAGCGTCGCGGTCCAGTGAGACCTCCGCGGCAAGTTCCCAGTAGCTCGTGCTTACATTGCCGGGTCCGGAGATGGTGCCGTCTTCGACGTCTAGCGCGTCGATTCCGACGCCCAGGCGATCTGAAGCGGCATCAAGAAAGATTCGCCGGATTTGGGCGCAGGCGTGGCGGATGGCGCGTCCCGACTGCTGCACGGAAAGACTGCCCGACGTGATGCCTTCATTGGGACTGCCTGCCGTTGACGCGCGGACCATCTGGACGCGGCCGATATCGACATCGAGTTCGTCAGCGGCGATCTGAGCCAGCGCGGTGACGATGCCTTGCCCGATCTCCACCTTTCCCGGAAAGACCATCACGTGACCCTCCGGCGAGAAGCGGACCCATGAAGACAGCATCGGATTCGCCGCGAGGCTGACCGGCAATTTTGGCGCGGAAGAGGGCGCGGGCCTGGTCATCGGGCTTGCATCTCGGCCGCCGCGTGCAGCACCGCCCGCACCATGCGATTATGCGAACCGCAACGGCAAAGATTACGGTCGAGCGCGGCCTTCACGTCTTCGCCAGTGGGATTGGGGTTTCGCATCAATAGCGCGGCGGCGCTCATCAAGACGCCGGAAACGCAATAGCCGCACTGCAACGCCTGCTCGGCGATAAAGGCGCGCTGCAGCGGATGCGGCCTTTGCGGGCTTCCCAGCCCTTCGATGGTGGTGATGTTCTTGTCCGCGACCGACCACAGCGGCGTGTCGCACGCGGCCACCGCGTGATCGCCGACGATGACGTTGCAGGCGCCGCATTCATTGGCCCCACAGCCGAAATGCGGGCCGGTGATGCCGAGTTGCCCGCGCAGGATATCGAGCAATGATCGATCGGGATCGGCGTCGACTGTGGTCTCGGCGCCATTGAGGCGGAATCGAATACGCGGCATCGAGAGCGGGACCTTGATTCTGGTTTGCTGACTTACGGCTTGTCGCCGAATTTCTTGACGACCTCGGCCCATTTCACAATGTCGCCGCGCAGATATTTGTCGAACTCTTCCGGGTTCATCGACATCGGAACCACGCCCTGTTCGGTCCAGAGCTTTATGATTTCCGGCCGCTTGACTGCGGCATTCACGGCCGCATTCAGCTTGTCGATAACAGCCTTCGGCGTTCCCGCCGGCGCCATCAATCCCAGCCAGATGGTCGCCTCATAGCCGGGGACGCCGGCTTCGTTCGCCATTGGCACGTCAGGCAGCACGCTCGAACGCGTCTTGCCCGTAGTAGCGAGCGCTCGCACCTGGTTTTCGCTGATATTGGACGCCATCGCCGGAAGCGCGTCGATCATCATCTGCACCTGTCCGCCGATGACGCCGCTGCGCGCTTCCCCGCTGTTGCGGTAGGGCACATGCACGAGGTCGATCCCGGCCATGGTTTTGAACAGTTCGCCCGCCATGTGATAGGGCGTGCCTTGACCGGACGAAGCGTAATTCAGCTTTCCTGGTTGCGATTT
>VAZH01000437.1:3315-7152 GCA_005884465.1 Alphaproteobacteria bacterium
CAATTCGTATTTGCGCTGCGGCACCAGCGATTCATTCGCGGTCTGGGTATTCGACATCATCAACAGCGTATAACCGTCAGGCGGCGATTTGGCGGCCTCCAGCGTGCCGATCACGCCGCCGGCGCCGGTCCGGTTTTCGACCACGAAGGGTTGCCCGAAACTCTCCTGCAAGACGTTGCCGATCAGCCGGGCCGTCACATCCGCCGGGCCGCCGGCGCCGAAGGGAACGATGATCTTGATCGGACGTGTCGGATAATCCTGCGCCAGACATTGCGTCGCAAGAAGGATTGGCGTTGCAAGAAGAGTTGCCGCCAACGCAAGCGCAAGCCTTGGGCCGGTCATTTCAATCTCCCGAATCCTGGTCTTGTTATATTAGACTGGTTGTTGCCAAATCCAGATATCAAGTCTAACTGCAGGGGCAATGCGTTGTCGACGAAAGACTCGCTGTGAACAATAAAAGATAACTTCTGGTGTACGCAGTCTCGCCAGAACAAAGGGATGGAATGCGCCAATGAAAAATCCCAGGATATCGCGCCGCACCGTACTCAAGGGGTCAACTGCCTTGCTGGCAGGTGCTGCGTTCTCGACTCGCGTCATGGCATCAGCGCCGCCGCCGGAGCCGGTCACGCCGGCGCTAATCGAGGCCGCAAAGAAAGAAGGTCAGGTCATCTACTACACCTCGACCGATCTGCCGGTTGCCGAGAAACTGGCGAAGGCTTTCGAGGCGAAATATTCCGGGATTAAGGTGCGCGTCGAGCGCACCGGCGCAGAGCGCGTGTTCCAGCGCATCGGTCAGGAATATGCCAGCAACATCCACGCAGTCGATGTGGTGAATTCCTCCGATGCGGCGCATTTCATCGTCTGGAAGCGCGATGGCATTCTGGCACCCTATGTGCCGGAGGACGTCGCGAAATTCTATCCCGCCGAGCACAAGGACATTGACGGCCAGTTTGCGAGTTTTCGCGTGTGGCTCAGCATCATCGCCTACAACACCAATCTGGTGAAGGCGGAGGAGGCCCCGAAGAGTTTTGCCGATCTGCTCGATCCCAAATGGAAGGGCAAGATCGTCAAGGCGCACCCCGGCTATAGCGGCACCATCATGACCGCTACTTATCAGATGCAACGGGACCTTGGCTGGGCCTTTTTCGAGCAACTTGCAAAACAGAACATCATGCAGGTGCAATCGTCGGCCGACCCGCCGAAGAAGCTCGATCTCGGCGAACGCGCGGTGATGGCTGACGGCAACGAGTACAACATCTTTCAGCTCAAGGAGGCCGGCCGTCCCGTCGAACCGGTTTATGCCAGCGAAGGATCGCCGCTGATCATCGGGCCGAACGGGATCTTCAAGACGTCACCCAATCCGAACGCGGCAAAATTGTTTCAGTCGTTCAGCCTTGGCCGCGACGCCCAGCAGCTCATCATCGATGTTGGAGGCCTGCGCTCGGTGCATGCTCAGACGCAGGAGAAGGCGGGGCGCAAGCCGTTCAAGGATATCAAGACCATGAAGGATGACGCCGCGGCGGTAGAAAAAGAGGGCGATGCGATCAAGGCGCGCTACACCAAGTTGTTCCGCGTTTGATCCATTGGCAGCGATGATGACATCCGAGCTGCCAAAAACCTCCGTCGCCGAAACGCTCGCTGAGAAGATCGTGGCGCTGAAGGCGGGTAGCCTGCCGGCGACGACCACGCGCAAATGCGAAGATTTGTTGATCGATGTCGTCGGCTTGTGCGTGACCGCGCGCAATGAGGATTATGTCGCAAGCGCGCTTGCGGGCTGGGACGATGACGGACCATGCACGGTAATCGGTCATCAGCGCACCTTGAACGCCGCAGGCGCGGCCTTTGTCAACGGTACTGCGGCGCATGGCGAGGATTTCGACGACACTTTCGAGGGCGGTCCGGTGCATGCCGGTGCGGTGATCGTGCCGGCGGTGTTGGCAGCCTGCGAGCGGCATAATCCCGACGGCGGCATGGCGCTGATCGGCATCGCCGTCGGCACGGAAGTTTTGTGCCGATTGAGCCTGGTGGTGCCGAAGGCCGTCCACAAGGCCGGGTTTCACCCGACCGCGATCTTCGGTGCGATGGGTGCGGCTTCGGGCGTCGGCGCGGCGCTCGGTCTCAATGCCAGACAGATCGTGGACGCGCTCGGCATCGCCGGCAGCATGGCAGGGGGCATCATCGAATATCTCGCCGAGGGCGCGTGGACCAAGCGGCTGCATGCGGGCTGGGCGGCGCAGTCCGGCATTCGGGCGGCGTTGTTGGCGCGGGCGGGATTTGTCGGTCCGCGCACCGTGTTCGAGGGCGTGCACGGTCTGTTTCATGGGTTTGCGCACACGACCCATGGCGACTACGAGGCGCTGACTGCCGATTTCGGTAGGCGCTGGGTGACGGATACGCTGGCGTTCAAGCCGTATCCGTGCGGGACGATGGCGCAGCCCTATATCGATTGTGCGAGACGGCTGGCTGCGCGCGGTATTCGGTCCGAGGACATCCGCGAGATCGTGTGCGAGGTGGCGGAGGGGACGGTGCACCGGCTGTGGGAGCCGCTGGCCGACAAACAACAGCCGCGGAACGGCTATGCCGCCAAATTCGCCACGCCGTATCTGCTGGCGACCGGTTTTGTCCGCGGTGGCGTCGGGCTTGGCGCGTTTACGCAAGAAGCTATCCGGGATTCCAGCGTGCTCGCGCTTGCCGCAAAAGTGAAGTACGTGATCGATCCCGAAAATCCCTATCCAAACAACTACACCGGCCATGTCAGGGCCGCCATGAACGACGGCAGCGTGGTCGAGGAGCGCCAGCCTTATCTACGCGGCGGCGCGCAGGAGCCATTGACCCGGCAGGATGTGACCGACAAATTCGCGCTCAATGCGCAGCATGGCGGCTGGATGCGGGCGCAGAGCGATGCGACGCTGAAGCTGTTGGCGGGATTGTATCAGGGGAAGATTGATCTCAGCGCTTTACGAAGCTAGTTGCCGTCATGCCCCGCGAAGGCGGGGCATCCAGTAATCGCCGGATTATCGGATCGTTGCAGGCATCAGTGTTTACTGGATCGTCCGCTTTCGCGGACGAGGACGATGGGAGAGAGGACGTGAGCGCCAACAACGAACTCAGCGGCAAGGTCGCAATCGTCACCGGTGCGGGACGCAATATCGGCCGCGCGATTGCGCTGGCGCTGGCCGACGGCGGTGCATCCATCGTGGTCAATGCACGCAGCAACCGTGCCGAAGCGGATGCCGTCGCACGCGAGATCGAGGCTGCAGGCGTCAGGGCTCTTGCCTATATCGCCGACGTGGCGGATGCCGCAGCAGTGCAGGCGATGGCGGATATGGCCGTGAAGCATTTCGGCCGAATCGATATCCTCGTCAACAATGCGGCCCTGCGGCGGGAAAAACCTTTCGCCGAGATGAGCTACCTCGAGTGGCGCGAAATCCTCGACGCCACGCTCGACGGCGCGTTTCATTGCGCAAAAGCCTGTCTTCCGGCCTTGCGAAAAAGCGGCGCGGGAACCATCGTCAACATTGGCGGCTTGAGCGCGCACACCGGAGCGAAGAACCGCGCCCATGTCGTGACGGCGAAAGCCGGAATTGTCGGATTCACCCGGGCGCTCGCGCACGACCTCGCCTCCGACGGCATCACCGTGAATTGCGTCGTTCCCGGGTTGATCGGCACGCCGCGCCCGAAAGACAAGCCGGAACTCGCGCACCACCGCACCCATCAGACCATCACCGGCGAGCGCGGCAGGCCCGAAGATGTCGCTGCGGCGGTGCGGTTCCTGTGCGGCCCAGCTGCGCGCTACATCACCGGGCAGGCGATCCACGCCAGTGGCGGAGCTTATCT
>VAZH01000438.1 GCA_005884465.1 Alphaproteobacteria bacterium
CAACCACATGCTCGATTGGGGACGTGCCGGACTATGCGACACCCTGGCGACTCTCGAGCACTTGCGGATCAAGACCGCTGGGGCAGGCCGTGATGCCGCCCAGGCGAGCGCGCCGGCGATACTGGAAACCTCCGACGAGGAGCGCGTACTGGTATTTTCGTTTGCCTCAGCGGGAAGTGGCACCCCACCAGATTGGGCGGCAACGCGCGATGCTGCCGGCGTGAACCTGCTGCCTGAGCTATCTGGGGCAACCGTCGCGGCGATCACGGATCAGGTGGCTCGCGTCAGACGAGCGAATGATGTCGTCGTGATCTCCCTCCATTGGGGGCCGAACTGGGGCTACGACATCCCAGAAGAGCAAAGGTGGTTCGCACACCAGCTGATCGACCGGGCGGACGCTTCCATCATTCATGGCCATTCTTCGCATCATGCCAAAGCCATCGAGGTGCACAAGAACAGGCTCATCCTCTATGGCTGCGGTGATTTCTTGAACGACTACGAAGGCATCACGGGCTATGAGGAGTTCCGGTCCGACCTGGCGCTGATGTATTTCGCTGACCTCGGTCCCAGGAACTCCGATCTTCTTGCACTCGAGCTGGCGCCTCTGCAGATCCGACGGTTCCAACTTATCCGCGCCGCGCGCGAGGACGTGAACTGGTTGCAGCGGACGCTGGATCGCGAAAGTCGGCAGTTTGGTACGCGCGTTCGGCTTGCCCCCGAAGGGTGGCTTGCACTGTCCTGGTCGAGCGTCCCGATCGGCGAGCTTTGCTAGCGCTGAGTTCTTTCTAGAGTTCTTCATAACCGATGGTCGCGAGCGTCTCCAAGACGCCCTTTACGTCTTTCCTTCCCATTTCATTCTCAGCAGCAATTTTTTCGATCAGCGGTGCCTTCGTCATTTGGGCTGCCATTTTTGTCCTTCTCGTTGATTCGGTGACGCGGACAATATTTGGAAAAATCTCAGAAACCTATATCAGCGAGGATCTGCACAGCTTTTGGCCCGCCGTCACGAAACTCTCCTTCCAATGTCAACACAGCAGCAAAGAAGATGGTCCGCTCTGGACACGAGCAACCCTCAGGTAAAGTCCGCGCTATGGCCGCTCTGCCCTCAACATCAGGCAGCAGAACGCCCGCTCTATCTTCGCCTCCAGCTTCGGGCTCACGCGTATCGCGGTTCTAGGAAGTCCGCTCGAGATCCGACTTTAGCGTCACGATAAAGCGAGCGGCCTCGCCGCCCGTCACAACTCGATGGTCAAAGGTGAGTGACAATGGCAGCACGCGTCGCACCGACGGTTGGCCCTTATGCGCCACCGCCATCTCGCTAATCCGGCCGGCACCGACGATTGCGACCTGCGGCGGCACAACCACGAGACTGGCGAAGCGGCCGCCGATCATGCCGAAGTTCGACAGCGTGATGGTTGCACCCCGGAGTTCTTCCGGCGGAATCGAGCGCGCGGCCGCGTCGGTGCGCAGCCTGTCGAGGCCGGCACGCAGATCCCTTGCGTCGCGCTCGGCGACATTGCGCATGACCGGCACGATGAGGCCGCCCTCGGTATCGATCGCGATACCAATATCGATGCGCTTGACCAGACGCCTGGCACCCGCGCCGGAATTGTACCAGGCGTTGAGCGCGGGCTCCGCCCTGCAGGCAGCCGCGATCGCGCGCATCAAGCGGACACTTGGGTCTTCGCCCGTTCGCCACTCGTCGATATCAGCGTCGTCGGTGACGGTAGCGGGGACGACTTCGGCATGCGCCGCTGCCATTCGCTGGGCCATGGCGCGCCGCATCCCGCGCAATGCCTCGGCCGGACCTGCCTCGGCGAGACTCTTGGCGGCTCGCTCCACGTCGGCCCGTGTGATGGTGCCGCCGGGTCCGGTGGCCTGTACAGCGTTGAGATCGACATCGAGCTTATGTGCGAGGGCGCGAACCGCTGGAAGCACCTGAAGCATTCGCGCTGGTGCAGATTCGGCGGGCCTTTCGACTACTGCAGCTTGCTTCTCGCCGGTATCGAGCTGGCCGACCACGGTGCCAGTATCCTGCTCGGCGCCCTCGGCAAATTCGACCAGGGGCGCACCAACTTTCACCAGATCACCTTTGTTCGCGAACACCCGCGCGATGCGGCCAGTCCACGGTGACGGCACTTCAACCACGGCCTTATCGGTCTCGACCGAGACAAGCGGTTGATCCGTAACCACGTGATCCCCTTCGTTCACATGCCAGGTCACGATCTCGGCCTCTTCGAGACCTTCGCCAAGATCGGGCAACATGAACTGCCGCATGGGATGTGTTCCGCTGATCTCAACTGAACTGGCAAGCCTTGCGTCCGGCGGTCGCGATACGGTCGACTGACGGCATGTAATACTGCTCAAGCCGGGGCAGCGGCATCACCGTATCATAGCCTGTGACGCGGGCGACAGGAGCGAGAAGAGACGTCAGCCCGCGCTCGGCGATAAGCGCGGCGATCTCGGCACCGAAGCCACCGGTCCGTGCAGCTTCGTGCACGATGATGCAGCGTCCGGTTTTTGCCACTGAGCTTAGCAAGGTTTCCTCGTCATAGGGCTTGAGGGTCGCGAGATCGATAACCTCCGCGCTGATGCCTTCAGCGTCGAGCGTCTCGGCAGCCGCCAACGTCTCCTTCACCATCGCGCCCCAGCTGATCAACGTGACGTCCCGGCCTTCCTTGAGAACAAAGGCTACGTCCAGCGGCATGGCCTCGCCGTTGTCTTCAACCTCGCCTCTCGCCGCGCGGTAGATGCGTGTTGGCTCCAGGAACACCACCGGATCGGGGTCGCGGATGGCGGCGAGCAGCAGGCCGTAAGCGCGTTCGGGCGAAGATGGAATGACCACGCGCAGACCCGGAATGTGGGCGAGCATGGCCTCGGTGCTCTCGGAGTGATGTTCGGGAGCGCGAATGCCGCTCCCATGCGGGGTGCGTAAAACCATCGGACAGCTGAGCCGCCCTTGTGTGCGGTTGCGCAGCCGCGAGGCATGGTTCACCAATTGATCGATGCAGGGATAAATAAATCCCATGAACTGGATCTCGCCGACCGGCTTCAGCCCTTGCGCGGCCATGCCGACGCAGAGTCCGCTGATAAGGAGTTCGGCAAGCGGCGTATCGAATACGCGCTCCGATCCGAAACGCTGCTGCAATCCGACGGTGGCGCGGAAGACGCCGCCGTTGACTCCAACATCCTCGCCGAACACGACCACATTCGGGTCGTCCTCCATCGCGCGGGCGAGGGCCAGATTGATGGCTTCCACCAGTGTCACCTCAGGCATCAGTCGTTCCCCTCGAGTTCCCGGCGCTGCGCGGCATAGGCCCTTGGAAGTTCGGCATAAAGATGATCGAACATAGTCTCGGGGGCCCGCGGTTTCACAGCCAAATAGCGCTCGACCGCGGCGTCGATGTGCTGCTGACACTCGGCGGA
>VAZH01000004.1 GCA_005884465.1 Alphaproteobacteria bacterium
GATCCATCCGTCGAAGGCCTGATCCTCGTCAAGCACGGCATTTTCAGCTTTGGCGCCGACGCGAGGGAAGCTTACGAGCGCATGATCGCGTTGGTGACATCGGCCGAAGAGCGGCTGGCCAGGCAGCGCAAGCCAGCCTTCACCAGCGCAACACTGCCGGCCTGCCCGGCACGGGTGGCAGACGTCGCGCCGATTATCCGCGGCGCCTGCAGTCTGCCCGATGATAAAACCGAAGGCGCCTGGAAGCGCTTTATTCTGGAGTTCCGCGGCAACGATGCGGTGATGAATTTCGTCAATGGCACGGAAGTGGCGCGCTATGGCCAGGCCGGCGTGGTAACGCCGGATCACAACATCCGCATCAAGAGCCGGCCGCTGCTGGTGGCTGCGCCCGTGGATGGCGACCTCAGCGGTTTCAAGGATCAGGTCCGCGGCGCCGTCGCGGCATTCGGCCAGCGCTATCAGGATTATTTCACCCGCAACAATGCGCGCGTCGGCGGGATCAAGACCATGCTCGATCCGATGCCGCGGGTGGTGCTGGTGCCAGGCGTCGGCCTGTTCGGCCTCGGCCGGAGCAAGAAGGACGCGAAAATTGCCGCCGATCTCGCCGAAGCCGCGGTTGCCACCATCACGGATGCCGAGGCGGTCGGCCGCTTTGAGCCCTTGCCGGAATCCGATCTGTTCGATGTCGAATACTGGTCGCTGGAGCAGGAAAAACTGGGCAACGCCAAGGAGTTGCCGCTGGCGGGGCAGGTCGCCATCATCACCGGCGCCGCCGGCGCCATCGGTTTTGCAACGGCAAAAGCCTTTGCGGCAGCCGGCGCCGAAGTCGCGCTGTTGGATGTCGACGAAGCTGCCGCGCAGGGTAAGGCAAAAACGATCGGCGGCGCGGCGCTTGGGCTTCGATGCGACGTCACCGACGCAGCCTCGGTGAAGGATGCGTTTGCGCAAGTCGCCTCGGCCTTCGGCGGGGTCGACATCGCGGTGTCGAACGCCGGCGCCGCCTGGCAGGGGCGGATCGGCGAGGTCGACGAGGCGGTATTGCGGCAGAGTTTTGAATTGAATTTTTATGGTCACCAGCGCGTGGCGCAGGCCGCCGTCAAGATCATGCGGGCGCAGGACACCGGCGGCTGCCTGCTGTTCAACGTTTCCAAACAGGCGGTCAATCCCGGACCCGACTTCGGCCCCTATGGCCTGCCGAAGGCGGCGACGCTGTTCTTGGTGCGGCAATACGCGCTCGACTACGGCAGCGAAGGCATTCGCGCCAATGCCGTCAATGCCGACCGCATCCGATCCGGCCTCCTGACCGAAGACATGATCGCGTCACGCTCAAAAGCCCGCGGGCTCAGTGAGCAGGCCTATATGCGCGGCAATCTGCTCGGCCGGGAAGTCGCGGCCGAGGACGTCGCGCAGGCATTCCTGGCCCAGGCGCTGGCGCTGAAGACCACCGCCGACGTCACCACCGTCGACGGCGGCAACATCGCCGCCGCGCTGCGCTGACGGGGATGGAAGTTGCTGCGGCGCAGCCCTCTGGTCTTCGGGAAATCTCCCTACTACACTCCTGACACGACCCGGCCACGACCATGCACGACCGAGAATTAAAATGAGTGACGAGCCCTACAAATCATGGCAGTGCCGGACTTGCGGCTACATCTATGACGAAGCAGCCGGCGCACCGGACGAAGGCCTGGCTCCGGGCACCCGGTGGACCGACATTCCAGACGACTGGGTTTGTCCTGAATGCGGCACGCCCAAGAGCGACTTCGACATGGCGGAGCTGTAGATACAAAGTCACGGACGCGAACGCAGTACCAACCCTGTCGCCTTCTCAAGCTCGGCGATGGCTTGCGGCGCATTGACAACCTTGATGGTGGTCATGCCCATTTCCCGCGCCGGCTTCAGGTTGACGCCGAGATCGTCGAGATAGACGCAACGCTTGGGATCGACGTGAAGTGCTTCCACCATCATCCGGTAGATACGCAGATCAGGCTTCCTTAAACCGATCTTTGCCGACTCGATGACGTGATCGAACAGTGCCATCACCTCGGCGACATAGATCGATCGGCCGCCCAGGCTACCGATCGCGTTGGCGGGAAGGTTGTTGGTGATGCACCCGGTCTTGAATTTGGCCGCGATAGTTTTGAACGCCTCGACCATATCAGGCCGCAGATCCCCGGCCAGAAGCGGCAAGACGTCCTTGCCTCGAACTTCCGCGCCTAATGCCAACGATTCTACGGCGAACAATTGATCGAACGTCTCAATATCCACTTCGGAGCGTTCGAATTTCGCCCAGGCATTTTCCAGATGATTGCTGGCATTGGTGCGCCGGATGATATCTGCGGGTAGCCCGCGTTCGGTCTCGAAGCGCGCAAAAGCCTCGAAGGGCGAAGTGGTGAACACCCCGCCGAAATCCCAGATCACCGCCTCGATCACAACTTGCTTTCCATGCGAACGCCGTTCGTAAGGAGGGCTAACATGGTGTGCCGGCGGCGACCAGCCTTGTGACGGCAAGTCCGGTTCTGAGCCCCTATTGGCGCTCCCTCGTTTTCGTCATGGCCGGGCTTCGTCCCGGCCATCCGCGTCTTTACTGGCTTAAATGCAGCTAAGACGTGGATGCCCGGCACCCGTCTACGCCGAGGCTTCGACGGGCTTTTTCGGTGCTAGGCCGCCGTAGCTTTAGCGAAGGCGGCAAGGCCGGGCATGACGAGTTTGAGTAAGCCAGGACCGGTCTATATTTACCGGAAATAGTCCAACACGATATGCAAATCGGCCTCGGAGGCAAGCGTGCCGTTCAGGTTCGCGTCGATGACACGGCGACAGGCTTCGACGGTCGCATGATCTCCGAGATCGTTCGCTGCCTCCAGAACGATCCACGCCGCATCTGAGGATTTGTCGGGGTTCGGTTCATCGGCAGTTGTGCCGAGGCGCTCGCGTGCGACTGCGCCGGATGGGATTGCATTCATTTGCGATATTCCCCTGCCATTCCAGATCGGTAATCCCAGTTCATATCAAGCGCCGGCAGCCGTCTCGGCCCGGGACTCGGTAGCCGCGGCATCCTTGCGTCTCTGATAGAATTTCAGCACGCTCCGCGATGTCTCGAGGTTGAGGCGGTCAAACTCCCTTTCCAGGTCGTTCAAGTCTTGCGCGGTGATGCGGTGATCCTTGGCGCCAAGAAACAGTAATGACATTGTGGTCTGCCACGAAAAGTCGAGGGCTTTAGCCAGCACCAGCAGCATTTCCCTGTTCTTGTCCGCCAAGGCGCGTTCGATCACATCGGCTGGCAATGAGCACAACAAGGACAGCCCAATGGTGACCTCTTCGAACCTGTGGGATCTAGCATATCCGGATATGCTGTTCTCGTTCAGATTGCCTTGCTGATGCTGCGTCGCCACGAGCCGTTTTGCGACAAAGTAGCTTCTCGATACCGGACCGAATTTGGACTGCAGCGCGCCCGTGACATCGGTCACCGAGGTCTGAATTTGGTCGACTATCCCGGGCCGCTCGCGCTCGAGCCGCCTTTTCACGTCCTCCGATGCCTTTGCGATCAGCTGCTGGAAAACCCGCCTCGGGATGTCCCTGCGGAGACCGAGTTGCTCGGCGAGGATGGAATCGCCTTCGGCGCGCTTGACCATGTGTAAAAAGCCGAAGTCCGAAAAGCGCGCCCCGGCGTTACTTGCAACCGAATTCACGACGTCCTGATCGCCGCGCGCCACCAGCACGTCGGTGACCGTCTCCCCGATGGACTTTCGTTGTGAGATTGCGAGAAGGTGGGATTGGCTTTTGGTGGTGGCGTTGGCAATCAGGGCGTTATCGTCGAGCTGCTCGGACTCCCGGAGTACGGGGCCGGCGACATCGATCGAATCGTCAAAGGCAAGCTTGTGGATGATGTTAATCGGGGCATTGTCGAAGGTGGCCAGCCGTTTTGCAAGCTGCGCACGGGCGGCGACTTCAATCTCATCGGCTAACCGCCCGATGACCTCGCCAAAGGTCCATATCTCATCGTCGCTATACCGGCCGGCTATCAACAGATCCGTCGCATGCCACAGCGCGCGCTTCCGGCTTTCCGCCGTTCCACGCGCGACCGCGTCGTCGAGATCGCTTAGAAACGATTTCACCTCAGTCATTTTGACAGACCTTCAATCGCAACAATCGCGGGCTAGCAATTCGCTTGGTTCAACCATAGCCAGCAAATGAAACTTTTTGGTAAAGGGGGGCGGCTACTGCCACCGCCAAGAAATTCGCTAAAATCCGCACAAACTTGTTAGCTTCTTGGTCATGCTGATCTTCACAAGCCGCGCGCCGATGAAAATCTTCCCCCGAATGATCGCAGTTTTGGCGCTGCTTCTTTCTGACCCGGCTGACGCGATCGTTGGAGGCGGGGTGCCGTCCGCCGAGGGCATCGGCCGCTCCGTCGTCACCATCGTCGGCTCGCGCGGCAATTTCTGCACCGGCGCCTTGATTGCACCCGGACTGGCCTTGACGGCGGCGCATTGCGTGCAGCCCGGCGCGGTCTACAAGATCGTCGAATATGGCGCAGACAGGCAGCCGCAGCTGCGAGATGTCAAAAAAGTCGCTATTCACCCCGCGTTCAACATGCAGGCGATAACGGCGCATCGCGCCACCGCCGATGTGGCGTTGCTGCAGCTCGAGGCGTCGCCCAGTGGGAAAAATGCCGCCGATCTCGGCGTACCGCAGGTCCCCATTGTCGCCGGGAGCCGTTTCACCATCGCCGGCATCGGCGTGGCCGTCCGTGGTGAGGGCTCCAGCGGCGGGACCGTTCGCGTCGCGGGCCTGGTCGCGACCGGCCAACCGGGGACTTTGCAAATCCGCCTGGTCGATCCGGTCGGACGGGGTGCACGGGACGGGCTTGGCGCCTGCACCGGGGATTCCGGTGGCCCGGTGTTTGAGGACCGGCAGGGCACCCCGGCCATCGTCGGCGTCATCAGTTGGTCGACGGGGCCGAACGGCAGCGCGGGCTGCGGCGGCCTGACCGGCGTTACGCCGCTTACGCTTTATCGCGACTGGATCTTGCAGACCGCGCGCCAATGGGGTTTTGCCCTGTGAGGTTGGCGGTCGATCTGGCGCGTGCTCAGGCGTCGGCGGACCTCGAGGCCAGCTCGGCCCCGTTCCTACCGACGAGCGCATTCTGGAGATTGTTGAGCTGTCGCGCTGCCGCATCCTGCATCAGCGGAACCGACAGCCGGCAAACCAGACCTTCGGAACGCCAGTCGAACTCGGCTTGTCCTCCGAGCTGCGACTCGATGCTGGCGATCACGCTCCTTGTGCCGAATCCGCGTGCTACCGGTCTCTCGACAACAGGGCCATCCTTCTCTTCCCATACCATCCGCAGCATGTCCTCTTGGGTCTCCCACTTGATCGAGAGACGACCGGACAGCGTGGAGAGGGCGCCATACTTTGCCGAATTGGTGACCAGTTCGTGCAAGGCCAGCGCCAATGTTTGCGCCGTTGCGGGTTGCAGCTGAATCTGTGTGCCGTAGAATTTGATCTGATCGCCCGTCGAATACGGCGCTAGCTCCTCGTCGACCAGCTTTCCTATTTCCGCGCCCTGCCAGTTCGACAATGAGAGGATGGTGTGCACCCGCGCCAGCGCATTGATCCGGCCCTCCACCGCTTCGATGTAAGCCTTCACATTTTCGCCGCGCGTCAATCGAACGATGGATTGCGCCAGTGCCAAGGCATTCTTGGCGCGATGATCGACCTCCCGGGCCAGCAGATTTTGACGTTCTTCCGCCTGCTTCCGTTCGGTGATGTCAACGGTGACGCCGCTGACGCGCACGACACGGCCGCCGTTGTCGACCGTTGCCGCGGCGGTGCCGACGCACCAGCGGATCTCGCCGTCCCGGCGCCTTATCCTGAATTCGGCTTCATAGGACGTTACGCCCTTGGCGAACTGGGCGATGGCCTTTCGCAGTTCGTCGGCATCGTCCGGATGAAGCAACGCTTGAACGCTTGCCGGTGTCGCCACGAAGGTTCGTGGATCGACTCCAAAGATGTGGTACTGGCCTTCGTCCCACATCCAGTCGCCATTGACCCAGTCCCAATCCCAGGAGCCCATTTTGCCTGCCGCGATGGCCAGGCTGCGGCGCTTCTCACTTTCCAGAAGTCTCGCGTTTGATTGCTCCAGCTCCGCCGTGCGCGCTCGAACCCGATCCTCAAGCTCGGCATTGAACCGCTCCAGCTGCCGGGTCTTGCGATAGAGTTCGGCGAACACTCTGATCTTGGCGCGCAACACTTCCGGAATTACCGGTACCGGAACGTAATCCACCGCGCCCATTTCGTAGCCGCGAAGCCGGTCTATATCGCTGACCTGAATGGCCGAGATGAAGATCATCGCCGTCTTCTGGAAGCGCGGGTGCTCGCGGATCATGGCGGCGAGCTCGAACCCGTCCAGTTCCGGCATGCAAACGTCGACCAGAATGACGGCAACCTCGTTCTTCAAAAGATATTCGAGCGCATCCCGGCCGGAGGAAGCGACAACGAGATTCTCGCCAAGCTCCTTTAGAATAACCTCATAGGCAAGCAGCTTCGCCGGCTGATCGTCGACCAGAAGGATGTTTACCTTTTCATGGTCTATCATCTGGTGCGCCAATCAGCGGTGGAGCCACATGCGTATGGCGAGAAGCAACTGCTCGGTGTTGACCGGCTTGGCCAGATAGTCGGAAGCACCGGCCTCCAGGCATTTCTCCCGGTCGCCTTTCATCGCTTTCGCGGTAAGGGCAATGATGGGAAGCCGGCGCAACGCCGGATTTTCGCGGATCACACCGATGGTCTGATAGCCATCCATCTGCGGCATCATGATATCCATCAGAACAATTGCGATTTCCGGGTTCTTTTCGACCAGCGCGACCGCCTCGCTGCCCGTCGTGGCGGTGAGAACCCTCATGCCGCGGCGCTCCAGCACGCTGCTCAGCGCGAAGATGTTGCGGGCATCGTCATCCACCAGCAATGCGGTCTGGCCAACCAGATCCTCATCGGAGCTATTGAGCTTCTCGAGCATTCGCTGCTTCTCGATCGGCAGCTCCGTGATCACGCGATGTAAAAACAGCGACGTCTCGTCCAACAGACGCTCCGGCGACTCCACGCCCTTCACCACGATGCTCCGGGCCATCGTATGCAGCTCCGCATCCTCCTCGACCGACAGCTCTCGGCCGGTGAATACGACCACGGGCACGTTGGACAATGATTCATCCTTGCGGATGTTGTCGAGCACTTCGAACCCGCTCATGTCGGGCAGCCGTAAATCGAGCACGACGCAGTCGCAAGGATTCTCGCGCAAAGTGGAGAGCGCCCCTGCGCCAGTGTCGGTTGTGACGATCTCGATGTCGTTGTGGTCGAGCAGCTCCCGGATGCTAATCTGTTCCGCCGCATTGTCCTCGACAATCAGCAGGCGCTTGCGGCGGGGCTTGGCGTACTCCTTGATTTGAGACAACGCCGCGCTGACCCCTTCGGTCGTCGTTGGTTTGCTGACATAGGAAAACGCGCCGCGGGCGAGGGCGTGCTGCCGGTCTTCGTCCAGCGTGATGATTTGAACCGGAATGTGTCGCGTCAGCGGGTTATGCTTCAACTGGCTCAGCACCGTCCAGCCGAGCATATCGGGCAAGAAGACATCGAGCGACACCGCGGTGGGCTGGAATTGCTTGGCGAGATCGAGCGCCTCGGCACCGCGGGCCGCGACCAGGACCTTGAACCCCTTGTCGCGGGCGAGATCAACCAGCACGCGCGCATAATGCGGATCGTCCTCGACAATCAAGAGAATTGCGTCCCCCGGCTCGAGATTCAATCGGTCGTCCGGGATCTGCTCGATGACGCGTTCCGGTGTCGTAACCTGCAACGCCGGCGCAGCGCTGTATTGCGACGAGGCACTGACCCGCGGAGCCACCGTCGGCCCGGAGTATTTCAAGGGCAAATAGAGGATGAAGGTACTGCCCTTGCCGGGGGTGCTTTGCAGATGAATTTCGCCGCCCAAGAGGCTTGCAAGCTCGCGGCTGATGGCGAGCCCTAAGCCGGTGCCGCCATATTTTCGGCTGGTGCCTGCATCCGCCTGCTGAAATGCCTCGAAGATCAGCTTTTGCTTTTCCAGGGGGATGCCGATGCCGGTATCCGACACCTCGAAGGCGACTACGGCTGGAGAATGGCTGAGGACGGGATGTTCGGCGCTCCAGCCTCCCACGGCCGCCGAGACGCGCAGCCGCACACCGCCCTCGGCGGTGAACTTGAACGCATTCGACAACAGATTCTTCAGCACCTGCTGCAAGCGCTTGGAGTCGGTGACGATACTGCGTCCGAGGCTCGGATCGACCTCGATGTCGAACGACAACTGCCGGTTTTCCGCCTCGTGCCGGAACGGGCGCCCCACCGTATCGAGGAGATTGGATGTGAGAATCTCCTCCGCATCCACGGTGACGGTTCCCGACTCGATCTTGGAAAGATCAAGGATGTCGCTGATCAGGTTGAGCAGGTCGGTGCCCGCGCCATGAATGGTTCGCGCAAATTCGACCTGCTTGGGAGACAAATTGCCGTCGGGATTTTCGGTAAGCTGCTGGCCAAGTATCAATATGCTGTTGAGCGGCGTCCGGAGTTCGTGCGACATGTTGGCAAGGAATTCGGACTTGTACTTCGAGGTCAGCGAAAGTTCGGTCGCTTTCTCTTCGAGCGCGCGCCGCGCCTGTTCGATTTCCTGGTTTTTGCGCTCCACCTCGACGTTGCGTTCGGCGAGCTGCTGAGCCTTTTGCTCGAGCTCCTCGTTGGTCTGCTGCAGCTCCTTTTGCTGTGTCTGCAGCTCTCCGGCGAGCTGTTGGGATTGCTTCAGCAGGCCTTCGGTCTGCATGGTGGCTTCGATGCTGTTGAGCACGATGCCGATGCTGTCGGTGAGCTGCTCGAGGAAGGTCATTTGCGAAGTCGTGAATGAGGTAAGTGAACCGAGCTCGATGACAGCCTTGACCTGGGTTTCAAACAGCACGGGAAGTACCACGAGATTCTTCGGTACGACACGCAACAGCGCCGAATTGATCGGGGTCGCATCCTGCGGAATTTCAGACACCAGCCGCTGGCGCTTGTCCATCGCACACTGCCCGATCAGCCCGTCGCCGAATTGCACGACTTCTCGATGGGGATCGAAGCCGTCGCCGGCATAAGCCGAAAGCAGCCGCAATTGCGGGTTGTCCTCGTTTTCGACCTGGTAGATCACGCCCATATGGGCGTTCACCAGCGGCGTCAGTTCGGTCAGCAGCAGCCGGCCGACCGTGGTAAGGTCGCGCTGGCCTTGCAGCATGTTGGTAAACTTGGCGAGGTTCGTCTTCAGCCAGTCCTGCTCGGTGTTGACGTCGGTGGTGAGCCTCAAATTGCCGATCATCGTATTGATGTTGTCTTTGAGTTCGGCCACCTCGCCGCGTGCATCAACCTGGATCGACCGGGTCAGGTCGCCCTTGGTAACGGCGGTCGCCACTTCGGCAATCGCGCGCACTTGCGACGTCAGGTTGGCCGCTAGCAGGTTGACGTTGCCGGTCAAGTCCTTCCACGTTCCGGCCGCGCCGGGCACGTTGGCCTGACCGCCGAGGCGGCCTTCGACGCCCACTTCGCGTGCGACGCTCGAGACCTGATCGGCGAAGGTCGCCAGGGTGTCCGTCATATTGTTGATGGTCTCGGCGAGAGCCGCGACCTCGCCCTTCGATTTCACCGTCAGGTTCTGTTTCAGGTCGCCGTTGGCCACCGCCGTCACCACCTTGACGATGCCGCGGACCTGTTCGGTCAGGTTGGCGGCCATGAAGTTCACGGTGTCGGTCAGATCCTTCCAGGTGCCGGCCACGCCGGGAACTTGCGCCTGTCCACCGAGCTTGCCCTCGGTGCCGACCTCGCGCGCGACGCGCGTCACTTCGCCGGCGAACGCGTTGAGCTGGTCCACCATCGTGTTGATGGTGTTTTTCAGCTCGAGAATCTCGCCCTTCACGTCGACGGTGATCTTGCGCGACAGGTCGCCGCGCGCCACCGCGGTCGTGACTTCGGCAATGTTGCGGACCTGCGTGGTCAGATTGGCTGCCAGCAGATTGACGTTGTCGGTCAGATCCTTCCAGGTGCCGCCGACGCCGGGCACCACGGCCTGGCCGCCCAGCCTGCCTTCGGTGCCGACCTCACGCGCGACGCGCGTCACTTCGGCTGCGAACGAGCGAAGCTGCTCGACCATCGTATTCAGGGTGTCCTTGAGCAGCAGGATTTCACCGCGAACGTCGACGGTGATCTTCTTGGAGAGGTCGCCGCCGGCGATCGCGGTCGCCACTTCGGCGATGTTGCGAACCTGCGCGGTCAAATTCGACGCCATGAAGTTGACGTTGTCGGTGAGGTCCTTCCAGGTGCCGGCGACCTCGGGCACTTCGGCCTGACCGCCGAGCTTGCCTTCGGTGCCGACTTCGCGCGCGACGCGCGTCACTTCGGATGCGAAGGCGTTGAGCTGGTCGACCATGGTGTTGATGGTGTTTTTCAGCTCGAGAATTTCGCCCTTCACGTCCACGGTGATCTTGCGCGACAGGTCGCCGCGCGCGACCGCTGTGGTCACTTCGGCGATATTGCGGACCTGCGCGGTCAGATTGCCCGCCATCGAGTTCACGCTGTCGGTCAAGTCCTTCCAGGTGCCGGCGACGCCGGGCACGTTGGCCTGACCGCCGAGGCGGCCTTCGGTGCCGACTTCGCGCGCCACGCGCGTCACCTCACCGGCGAAGCGGTTGAGCTGATCGACCATCGTATTGAGGGTTTCCTTGAGCTGCAGGATCTCGCCGCGCACGTCGACCGTGATCTTGCGCGAAAGGTCGCCGCCGGCGATCGCGGTCGCCACCTCGGCGATGTTGCGGACCTGCGCGGTCAGATTGCCGGCCATCGAGTTCACGCTGTCGGTGAGGTCCTTCCAGGTGCCGGCGACGCCGGGCACTTCGGCCTGACCGCCGAGCTTGCCGTCGGTACCGACTTCGCGGGCGACGCGCGTCACCTCGCCGGCAAAGGCGTTGAGCTGGTCGACCATGGTGTTCAGCGTCTCCTTCAGCTGAAGGATTTCGCCCGACACGTTCACTGTGATCTTTTTCGAAAGGTCGCCCTTGGCCACCGCGGTCGCGACTTCGGCGATGTTGCGGACCTGGCCGGTCAGGTTGCTGGCCATCGAGTTGACGCTGTCGGTGAGATCCTTCCAGGTGCCGGCAACGCCGCGCACCAGCGCCTGGCCGCCGAGCTTGCCTTCGGTGCCGACCTCGCGCGCGACGCGCGTCACTTCGCCGGCAAACGCATTGAGCTGGTCCACCATGGTGTTGATGGTATTTTTCAGTTCGAGAATCTCGCCGCGCACGTCCACCGTGATCTTCTTCGACAGGTCGCCGTTGGCGACCGCGGTCGTCACTTCCGCGATGTTTCGAACCTGCGCCGTCAGGTTGCTCGCCATCGAGTTGACGCTCTCGGTCAAATCCTTCCAGGTGCCGGCGACGCCGAGCACGTTGGCCTGGCCGCCGAGCCTGCCGTCGGTGCCGACCTCGCGCGCGACGCGCGTCACTTCGCCGGCAAAGGCGTTGAGCTGGTCGACCATGGTGTTGAGCGTTTCCTTCAGCTGAAGGATTTCGCCGGACACGTTCACCGTGATTTTCTTGGAAAGGTCGCCGCCGGCGATCGCAGTCGCGACATCGGCGATGTTGCGGACCTGGGCGGTCAGGTTGCTCGCCATGAAGTTGACGTTGTCGGTGAGGTCTTTCCAGGTGCCGGCGACGCCGGGCACCTGGGCCTGGCCGCCGAGCTTGCCTTCGGTACCGACCTCGCGGGCGACGCGCGTGACTTCGGATGCGAATGAATTGAGCTGGTCGACCATCGTGTTGATGGTATCCTTCAGCTCCAGGATTTCGCCGCGGACGTCCACCGTGATCTTGCGCGAGAGGTCGCCGCGGGCGACCGCGGTAGTGACGTTGGCGATGTTGCGCACCTGTGCGGTCAGGTTGCCGCACATCGCGTTGACGGAATCGGTGAGGTCTTTCCACGTTCCGGCGACGCCGGGGACGATCGCCTGGCCGCCGAGCTTGCCGTCGGTGCCGACTTCGCGGGCGACGCGGGTGACTTCGGAGGCGAAGGAGCGGAGCTGATCCACCATCGTGTTGATGGCTTCCTTCAACTGCAGAATTTCGCCGCGGACGTCCACGGTGATTTTCTTGGACAGGTCGCCGTTGGCAACCGCGATCGTCACCTCGGCGATGTTTCGCACCTGGCCGGTGAGATTGTTGGCCATGGAGTTGACGCTCTCGGTCAAGTCCTTCCAGACGCCGGTCACCTCAGGCACCTGCGCCTGACCGCCGAGCTTGCCTTCGGTGCCCACTTCGCGCGCGACGCGCGTCACTTCGGAGGTGAACACGC
>VAZH01000418.1 GCA_005884465.1 Alphaproteobacteria bacterium
ACAAGATCGAAGTCATAGCCCACGGCATTCCCGACGTCGCGCTTGTCGCGCCCGATGCGGCGAAGGCAAGGCTCGGATTTGACGGAAAGTCGATCATACTGACATTCGGCCTGCTGTCCCCCAACAAGGGCATCGAAGTCATGATCGACGCCATGCCGTCGATTCTGGAGCGACGCGCCGATACGGTTTATGTCGTACTCGGCGCAACGCATCCGAATCTGGTTCGAGACCAGGGCGAGGCGTATCGCAACAGACTGATGAGGCGGGTCCGCGAACTTGGCGTCGAGGACCACGTTGTGTTCCTCGACCGCTTCGTCGATCTGCCCACGCTGCTCGAATTCATCTCGATGTGCGACGTCTATGTCACGCCCTATCTCAACGAGGCGCAGATGACGTCGGGAACGCTGGCCTACAGCTTCGGACTGGGGAAGCCCGTCGTTTCGACGCCTTACTGGCATGCCCGCGAACTGTTGGCCAATGGACGCGGCGTCCTGGTGCCGTTCGGTGATGCGACGGCGATCGGCAGCAAGATCGCGGAATTACTCACCGATGACGTTCGCCGGCAGGCGATGTGCCGGCGCGCCTATGCGGTCAGCCGAACCATGACGTGGGAACGCACCGCCGAGCACTACATGTCGGTTTTCGAGAGCGCGTCTCAGGGTCACTGGCTCAAGGTCATTGCGCCCTCCAACACGGGCGTTCCGGAGCCACGCGGCCCTGCGGCGCCGGACATGCAAATCGGCTATTTCCTGTCGATGTGCGACGATACCGGCCTGTTCCAGCACGCCGTGCATTCGGTGCCCGATCGCTCGCACGGCTATTGCGTTGATGACAACGCCCGCGCGATGCTTTTGGCCTGCGCCCTCAATAGTCCAGGCGAACAGCCGCTGTCGGAAGTCTTGACGGCTCGCTTCGCCGCTTTCGTGCAGCATGCATGGAATCCTGACACCGGGCGGTTTCGCAACTTCATGGGCTTCAATCGAACCTGGCTCGAAGCCAGCGGGTCCGAAGACAGTCACGCGCGGACGCTTTGGGCGCTCGGCGAAACCGCGCGCAGCGACGCAACTCCGTCGCGGCGCCAGTGGGCGGTTGCCTTGTTCGCCGAGGCTCTGTCGACTGTAGAGACCTTTCGCTCTCCGCGGGCGTGGGCGTTCACCCTGCTGGGTTTGGGCGCTTATTGCGCCGTGGCTCCCGATGATCTCCACGCCCAGGAGATCCGGCATTCTCTTGCCGACAGGTTGATGTCCTGTCTGGCTTCGGTCGAAACGCCGGACTGGGTGTGGTTCGAGGAAGGGTTGGCTTACGACAACGCCCGCCTGCCGCAGGCGCTGATGATGACAGGCGCGGCGACGCAAACGCCTGAATACGTGCAGGCCGGATTGAGGTCTCTGCGCTGGCTGATGACGCGACAAACGACGCCGGCAGGGCATTTCCGGCCGGTCGGCACCGCCGGCTTCGGCGAATTGCGGCAACTTCCCCGCGCATTTGATCAGCAGCCCGTGGAAGCGACGGCGACGATCGCTGCCTGCCTTACGGCATGGCGGGCGGATGGCGATGCCGAGTGGAAAGCACTCGCGACCCGCGCCTTCACCTGGTTTCTCGGCAGCAACGACCTGTCGGTGGCGCTGGTCGATCCGCACACCGGCAGTTGCCGCGATGGACTGCACCCCGATCGCGCCAATGAAAATCGCGGCGGCGAGTCGGTTGTGTGTTATCTGCTTGGGCTTGCGGAGATTCGCCAGCTTGCGCGCGTCAACGCCGGCCTGGCCAAACCCGCGGCACTGCGCGCCATGGGCGCCTGAATCTTGCCTCCTGCTCCAGCGATCGAGGACACCGTGTCACAGGCCACCTTCCTGAACCGGCAGGCGCTTTATTTGCGTCCCGATCCCGCGCGGGTGATCGTGCGTCCGTTCAAGCCGGCGACTGAACCCCGCGATCTCAACCCGACCGACAAGACGCGTGCAAATCATATCGTCGACCGGGTTCTCGCCCTCGACTCCGAAGCCGTTGCTTCCCAGCTCGCGGACGTTCTTGAAAATTTCCTCGGACGGCATCGGAACCTGCTGGAGAAGTTCGAGGCCCGCGCGAACGAAATGGAGGAGGCTTTCGCAGCCCATGGCAGCTTTTCAAAGATCCAGCGCCAGTTGATTGGAGCCTATTTTCTCAATGAGTATTCGTTCGAAGCCTCTGCCTTGTTCAATCCCAGCATCGTGCCGCACCCCGACCAATCGAATGCGCCGAAGGGCGGCCTGCGCTTCATTCTCAGCCTCCGTGCGATCGGCGAAGGGCATGTGTCGTCACTGACGTTTCGGGCCGGCACATTCGCAGCCGACGGCAGCGTGACCGTTGATTCGACGGCAAGGCTTGCCTCAAGTCCCCGGATTTGCCATCGCGCATCCGGACCGGACGGCGATCATGTCGAACTGGTCTTCAAGCCCGAGGAAGAACTCAGCGAGCGCGTCATCTTTCCGGTCACCGAATCCCAATCGAACGGCATCGAGGACGCCCGCTTTGTCGAGTTCAGCGATGGCGGCCGAAAAACCTACTACGCCACCTATACCGCCTATAGCGGACGGGCGATCCGCTCCGAGTTGATTGAGACCCACGATTTCATGTCGTTCCGGTTGGCGCCGTTGAAAGGCGCCGCGGCACGCAACAAGGGCATGGCGCTGTTCCCGCGCAAGATCGGCGGCAAATACGCCATGATCGCGCGACAGGACAATGAGAACCTGTACCTGATCTATTCAGACGACCTGTACACTTGGGGCGACGGCCAGGCCATTCTGAAACCGGAATTTCCCTGGGAGTTCGTTCAGATCGGCAATTGCGGATCGCCTATCGAGCTCGATGAAGGGTGGCTGCTGCTGACGCATGGCGTCGGCCCGGTGCGCAAATACTCGATCGGGGCGGCGTTGCTCGACAAGAACGACCCCTCGAAGGTGCTAGCCCGCTCCCGCGAGCCGTTGCTGCGGCCCGAGCCGTCGGAGCGCGAGGGATACGTCCCCAACGTCGTCTATACCTGCGGGGCAATGCGGCACAACGACCACATCATTCTGCCATACGCGGTGTCGGATACCTTCTCCAATTTCGCGACCATCAAGATTTCGGCGCTGATGCAGGCGATGAAAAGTTGACTGCCGCTTGAGCAGCGCCAATTCGTCCATTGAAAAGTCATGGAGCCTGAATGAGCGAGCGATTTGAAACGCTGAAGAAAGCCCGTGCGCGCATGATCGAGGAAAGGGACGTGCATGCGAAGGTGCTGGCCGCTCCTTTTGACCGGGACAAGGCCGAGCGGGCACGCAACAAGTTCATCGAGATTCAGATGCTGGTCGACGCGCTGGATCGCGCCATCAGTGGAGAGGAAGTCATTTTGCCGAAAGGCTGAACCGCGGCGGCAGGGAGGCGCAGCAT
>VAZH01000419.1 GCA_005884465.1 Alphaproteobacteria bacterium
CGCCGCGTTGGATACCAGGTTGGCGAGGCAGCGCTTGAACGAGGCCGGCTTCACCGTCACGACAGGCAGTCCGTGAAACGCCACCGTCGCGGCGTGGCCGTTGCGCTCGGCGTCGCTGCGCAACTCCTCGAGCGCCAGCGCCATGTCGGTGGGTTGCGCCTGCTCGCCGCTGTCGCCGCGCGCGAAGGCGAGATAATCCTCCAGCATGCCGGACATCTCGTCGACATCCTTGCGCATGCCGTCGACCTCGGGACTATCGCCGATCAACTCCAGTTCGAGCTTGAAGCGGGTCAGGATGGTGCGCAGATCGTGCGAGACGCCGGCCAGCATCGCGGTGCGCTGCTCGATCGAGCGCTCGATGCGCGATTTCATCTCGAGGAAGGCCTGCGCCGCACGGCGCACTTCCCGCGCGCCGCGGGGACGGAAATTCGGCGCCTCGCGGCCCTTGCCGAAGCTTTCGGCGGCGTCGGCCAGGCGCAGGATCGGCTTGATCTGGTTGCGCAGGAACAGCACCGCGACGATCAGCAGAATCGAGGACGTCCCCAGCATCCAAAAGATAAAAATCTCCGAATTCGAGGCATAGGCGGCGCTGCGCTGGGCGAAGATGCGCATCACGGCGTCGTCGAGCTGGACGCGGATTTCCACCAGATTGGAGCGGCCGACGGTATCGATCCAGAACGGTCGTGCAATCTGCCGGCCGAGCTGCACCGAAAGCGTCTGGTCGAGCAGCGAGAAAAACGGTTTCGGGCCCGGCGGGGGCATGTCGCCGACGGGGAGGAAATCCACCACCAGCTGCAGCCGCTGCCCGATGCGGCGCAACTGGGCCCGATCCTTGTCCTGCGGATAGGTCTTGTAGACGTCGATCAGGCTGGCAATGTCCTGCACCACCGCCGCCGACAGCCGCCGCGTCACCGTGTTCCAGTGCCGCTCCATGAACACGAACGCCACCACCGTCTGCAGCACCACCATCGGCACGATCATGATCAGGAGCGCGCGGGCATAGAGTCCGGTCGGCATCCAGCTCTTGAACGCGTTGCCCATCCAGCCATTGGCCGCGGAGACGCGGCCCGCGGCGGTGCGGATCAGCGTCAGGCCGGTGTCGAGCGTGCTCATCTGGATTTACTCAGGGCGACGCCACCAGGCGATAGCCGATGCCGCGTACCGCCTGCAGGAACAGCGGATTGGCGGGATCGCGTTCGATCTTGCGGCGGAGCCGGTTGATCTGCACGTCCACCGCGCGCTCGTTGACGGTGCCGTCGCCGGTCAGGGCGCTGCGCGGTACGGTCTCGCCCGGCGTCACGGCGAGGATGCGCAGCATCTCGCGCTCGCGGTCGGTGAGATGCACGGCCTCGTCGCCCTGGCGCAGTTCGCCGCGGTCGAGATGGTAGACGTAGGGACCGAACGCGACCTGCTCCAGCGCCGTCACCGGCGGCGGCGCGGTGCGCTTGAGAATATTGCCGATTCTCAGCACCAGCTCGCGCGGCTCGAACGGCTTGGCGACGTAATCGTCAGCGCCGATCTGCAGGCCCTCGATCCGGGCTTCCGCTTCATGGCGCGCCGTCAGCATGATGATCGGAACCGACGATGATGAGCGGATGAAGCGGGCCAGATCGAACCCGGTTTCGCCGGGCATCATCACGTCGAGGATCAAGAGATCGAAATGCAGCCCGAGCAGCTTGGCGCGGGCGTCGCTGGCGCTCATCGCGGTGGTGACGCGGTAGCCCTCGCCGCAGAGAAAGCGCGAGAGAAGATCGCGGATGCGGCGATCGTCGTCGACCAGCAGGAGATGCGGGGCGTCGTCGGCCGGTTGCGACGGGGTTCGAGCAACTGTTGCAGCGAAGGGCACGATCACTCCTTTGCGGTTGCGTTGCCGGCTCTCAGGATCGTTTCCAGCACCTTGTCAGGATCGTCGTGATCGATCATCGCGCGCAGGAACTGGCGGACGGTATCGGCGCCCGACGGTCCGATCTCGCGCAGCGCGCGGTTGATGCGGTCGGTCTGCAGGCCCGCGAGCTTTGCGACCAGCGCCTCGCCCTTTGCGGTGGCAAAAAGAAGGCGCTGTCGCCGGTCGTTGTTGCCGGTCTTCTGCACGATGTACCCTTGATCGAGCAATTGCTTGAGCACCCGCCCCAGCGACTGCTTGGTGATGCGCAACACGTCCAGCAGGTCGGCCACTTTCAAGCCGGGATAGCGGTGGACGAAATGCAGCACCCGGTGATGCGCGCGCCCGAACCCGAAAGCCTCCAATTCGTGATCGGCGTCACCAACGAAATCGCGGTAGGCGAAGAACAACAACTCGATGATATCCCAGCGCAAATCGCCGGGCCGGGGGGTGTGCGACCGCCCCTCGGCTGGCCTCGAATCAGGCCCGGGCGATGGCCGTGAGAAATTTATGTCAGCCATATTGACGTATCTTGGGTTCAATGTTACAAAACCATCAGCCGCGACGAAACAATAAGTCGTTTCGACCGCAGTGATGTTTCAAACGGCCTGAGAAAGCCACAGCAGGCGGCAAGCGCCGCGAATTTGTCTACCGTGCGATTGTCGAGCGGCATTTCGGCAAACATACTGGACTTCCGCCTTCCGCAAAAGCATGTCCTACAGGACCATGCCGAGTTGGAAACCGGCTGCAAGGCGGGTGGTGGTGAAGGCCAGGCGTAACCAACAGCGCCACGGCGCGGGCGCGAGAGCCAGCGTCAATCCGGGAGAAAGCCCATGGGAGTTTCGTTCGAGCAGGCCCGGAGAGCCAAGCCGGCGCCGGAAATCGCGCCGGTTCCGACAGCGGGTAGCAGGGGAATGAGTCTGAAATTCGAAATCCAGCCTGCGACGAATCCGACGTCCGAGAAGGAGCGCGCGGCAAGGCTCGTGGATCCGGGCTTCGGCCGGATTTTCACCGATCACATGGCTGTGGTCCGCTACAATCAGGCGAAGGGCTGGCATGGCGCGCGCGTCGAATCCCGCGCGAATTTCCCGCTCGATCCGGCCGCAGCCGTCCTGCACTACGCACAGGAGATTTTCGAAGGCCTCAAAGCCTACCAGCGCAACGACGGCGGCGTGAACCTGTTCCGCCCCGACGCCAATGCCCGGCGCTTCTGGAATTCGGCTGAGCGCATGGCCATGGCGCCGCTGCCGGAGCCTGTGTTCATCGAAGCGGTCGAGCAGCTCGTGCGCATCGACCGCGCCTGGATGCCAGGCGGCGAGGGCAGTCTCTACCTGCGGCCCTTCATGATCGCGAGCGAGGTCTTCCTCGGCGTGAAGCCTTCCGCGGAATACATCTTCGCCGTCATCGCCTCGCCGGTCGGCTCCTATTTCAAGGGCGGACCTGCGCCCGTTTCGATCTGGGTGTCGGAGAACTACACGCGCGCCGCGATCGGCGGCACCGGCGCCGTCAAATGCGGCGGCAATTACGCCGCGAGCCTGCGCGCGCAGGCCGAGGCCATCGATCGCGGCTGCGATCAGGTCGTTTTCCTCGATGCGGTCGAGCGCCGCTACATCGAGGAACTCGGCGGCATGAACGTCTTCTTCGTGTTCGACGACGGTTCGCTGCTGACGCCGCCGCTCGGTACGATCCTGCCGGGCATCACCCGGGATTCGATCATCGCGCTCGCGAAGGATTCCGGCACGCGCGTGCGCGAGGAGACCTACACGATCGATCAGTGGCGCGCCGATGCCGCCAGCGGAAAGCTGAAAGAGGCCTTCGCCTGCGGCACGGCGGCCGTCATCTCGCCGATCGGCAAGGTGTGTTCCGCGAGCGGCGATTTTCTCATCAGCGGCGGCGCGGCCGGCCCC
>VAZH01000420.1 GCA_005884465.1 Alphaproteobacteria bacterium
CCAATTCAGCCAGCTGGATTCGCGCGCCAAAACCTTCGGTGTCGGGAAACCGATGCAGCATCGAGGTCATCCACCAGGAGAAGCGCACCGCCTTCCAGACCCGCGCCAGCGCCTTTGCCGAATAGCCGTCGATCCCGGCGGAAGATTTTTCGTCGTAATATTCGCGCAACGCGCCCGAGAGAAAATGCACGTCGCTGGCGGCGAGGTTGAGGCCCTTGGCGCCGGTCGGCGGCACGATATGGGCGGCGTCGCCGGCCAGAAACATCCGGCCGAACCGCATCGGCTCGGCAACAAAACTGCGCAGCGGCGCGATGCTCTTTTCGATCGAGGGCCCGGTGACGAGGTTGTCGACCGCCTTCTGGTCCAGCCGCCGCTTCAATTCATCCCAGAATCTTTCGTCCGGCCATTGATCAACGTGATCGTCGAGCGGACATTGCACGTAATAGCGGCTGCGGTGCATCGAGCGCATGGTGCAAAGCGCGAAACCTCTGGCGTGGTTGGTATAGATCAATTCGTGGCTGACCGGCGGCGTTTCCGACAAAATCCCGAGCCAGCCGAACGGATAGATCCGCTCGAATGTCTGGACGGCTGTTTGCGGCACGCTGGCGCGGCTCACGCCGTGAAAACCGTCGCAGCCGGCGATGAAATCGCAGGCGATCTCCTGGCCAATGCCGTCCTTGACATAGGTGATACGCGGATGATCGGTGTCGAAATCATGCGGCTTGACGTCGGCCGCTTGATAGATCGTGGTGAGGCCCGCGGCGCGGCGCGCATTCATCAAATCGAGCGTCACTTCCGTCTGGCCGTAGATCATCACCGTCTTGCCGGTGGCGGCCGTCATGTCGATGCGATGGCGCGCGCCGCCGAAGGAGAGCTCGATGCCGTGATGGACCAGGCCCTCGCGGTGCGCGCGCTCGCCGGCGCCCACTTCATCGAGCAGAGCTACCGTTCCCTCCTCCAGAAGCCCTGCGCGGATGCGGCCGAGCACATAGTCCGGCGTCTGCCGTTCCAAAATGACGTTGTCGATCCCGTAGGTGCGAAGCAGCTGTCCCAGCAGCAATCCCGCCGGCCCCGCGCCAATGATTGCCACTTTTGTCCGCAATACTTGCTCCCCTGATTATTATAGGCTTGAACGTAGGCGCTCTGCGGAGCTAGCCGCAGTTCTTGCATTGATAATTATCTTATATAACAATGCGCGCAAAGGGCCATTGAAGCCCTGATGTTATAAGGGGAGACGATGGTGATGAGGAGGACGTTATTGGCGTTGCTGCTGGCCGCCGGTGTGACGCCAGCGTTGGCGCAGGAAAAAACCTTCGAACTAAAGCTGTCGCACTGGGTACCGGCGTCGCATCCGCTGCAAAAGGCGCTGGAAGACTGGGGCGCCGCGGTCGAAAAAGCATCCGGGGGTACCATCAAATATAAGGTTTACCCGGCACAGCAGCTCGGCAAGGCGTTCGACCATTACGACATGGCGCGCGATGGCATCGCCGATGTCACTTACGTCAATCCGGGTTATCAGCCCGGCCGTTTCCCGATTATCGGCGCCGGCGAACTGCCGTTCCTGATGTCCGACGCCAAGGGCGGCTCGATGGCGCTCGACGCCTGGTATCGGAAATATGCCGAGAAGGAGATGAAGGACGTCAAGTTCTGCCTGGCATTCATTCATTCGCCCTCGTCGTTCCACTCGCGCACGAAAAAAATCGTGGTGCCGGATGACGTCAAGGGCATGAAGATCCGCCCTGCGCACGCCACCATGGCGAATTTCGTCACGCAGCTCGGCGGCACCAAGTCTTCGGCGCCGGAAGTCCGCGACATCATCGAACGCGGCGTGGCCGACGCCGTGACCTTCCCGTGGGGATCGCTGGTGTTGTTCGGCATCGACAAGGTGACGAAATATGACCTGGATGCGCCGCTCTACGTCACGACATTTGCCTTTGTGATGAACAAGGACAAATACAGCCAGATGTCCGACCGGCAGAAAAAGGCGATCGACGACAACTGCAACACCGAGACCGCCGGCCGCGTCGGCGAACCCTGGGGCAAGTTCGAAGACGCCGGCGTCGACAAGGTGAAGGCCGAGGCCGGTCACGAAGTCTACAAACTGACGCCCGAGCAGACGGCGCTTTGGAAGAAAGCCTCCGAACCGCTGATCAAGACCTGGGCCGACGGTGTCAAGAAAACCGGTACCGACCCGGACGCGGCCATGACCGAACTTCGTGCCGCTCTCGCCAAATACAACGCCGTGACGCAGTAAGAACCTATTACGTACCGCCATGGCGGCCGGATCCTCCTGCCGCCATGTTCCCCTGCAATCCCAAAGCTGTGCGGAGCGGACATGCGCGCCTCGATGGATCGTTTTATCGATACGATCGAATGGATCGCGGCTGGAATTGTCGGCATTGTCGCCGCCAACATTTTCATCGCGGTGCTGCTACGCAACACGCTCAACTATGCGATCCCGGATTCCTTCGATATCGGGCGCATGCTGCTTGGGATTTTGATCTTCTGGGGCATCGCCGCCACCAGCTATCGCGGCGGACACATCACCGTCGACCTGGTCTGGGCCAATGTCGGTCCGAAATACCAGCGCATGATCGACGTGTTTGCGACGCTGGTGCTGCTGTTCGTCGTGACGGTGCAGACCTGGACGCTGTTCGACAAGGTACACGGTACCTATAACGACAATGTCCTTACCTTCGATTTGCACATGCCGGCCTGGCCGTTTTTCGCCGTTGCCTGGGCCGGCGACGTCTCCGCGGTGCTGTTGATCGCGATCCGCACCTACCGGCTGATTTTCTATCCGGAGCTGATGCATGATCCCAAGATCAAGGCGGTGGAGTAGGCCGGATGAGCACCGACGCCGTTGCTATCCTGGGCTTCATCGCGCTGTTTGCGTTGATGCTGCTGCGCGTGCCCGTGGGCATGGCGATGGGCCTCGTCGGCGTCTGTGGCTTCAGTTATCTGGTCAGCGGCTCCGCGGCGCTCAAAATGGTCGGCCAGACCTCGATGCGCACGGTGACCGACTATACCTTCGGCGTGATTCCGATGTTCCTGCTGATGGGGACTTTCGTCAGCAATTCCGGCATGAGCCGCGAACTGTTCCGCGCCGCCAATGGCTTTGTCGGCCATTTGCGCGGCGGGCTCGGCATTGCCACCGTTGCGGCTTGCGGCGGCTTTGCCGCGATCTGCGGTTCGTCGGTGGCGACCGCCGCGACGTTTTCAGCCGTCGCCTACCCGGAAATGCGCCGATTTGGCTATCCGCAATCTTTCGCCACCGGCGTGATCGCGGCCGGCGGCACGCTCGGGGCCATGCTGCCGCCGTCGACCGTGCTCGCGGTGTACGGCATCATCACCGAGCAGGACATCGGCAAGCTGTTCATCGCCGGCATCATCCCCGGCGTGCTGGCGATGACGATGTACATGATGACCATCGCGCTGATCGGCTATTTCCGGCCAGGCTTCCTGCCAAAAGGTACGCACACCACATGGCGCGAGCGATTTGCGGGCCTCAAGGACATCTGGGCGCCGGTGCTGCTGTTCGTATTCGTTATCGGCGGGCTGTATGGCCTGCCTTTCCTGCCGCGCTTCACCCCGACCGAGGCAGGCGGCGTCGGCGCGACCGGCGCGTTCCTGATCGGCGTGTTCACCGGACGGCTGGACAAAGACAAGATCCTCGCCTCGCTGCTGCAGGCGACCCGCACCGCCGCCGCTGTGTTTACGGTGCTGATCGGCGCCTTGATCTTCGGCTACTTCCTCACGGTGACGCAAACCCCGCAAAAGGTCACCGAATTTCTCACCGGCCTCGGCCTCGGCAGCTACGGCGTGCTCGCCCTCATCATGGTCATGTATCTGGTGCTCGGCTGCCTGATGGACGCGATGGCCATGATCATTCTGACCGTGCCGATCATCTTTCCGGTGATCTCCCATCTCGGCTTCGATCCGATCTGGTTCGGCGTGATCATCGTGATGACGGTCGAGCTTGGCCTGATCCATCCGCCGGTTGGAATGAATGTCTTCGTCATTAAAAGCGTGGTCAAGGACGTGTCGTTTGCCACGATTTTCAGGGGCGTGATCCCGTTCGTGGCGACCGACCTCATCCGGCTGGTAATCCTGATTGCATTTCCGTTGCTGGCGACCTGGCTGCCGCAACGCATGATGGCTCACTAGATTGCCTTCCCCCAAAACGAGAAGGTTGCGGTGATCCATGGTAGCTGCGCTCCAGACCAAATATGTCTTCAGCCTTGCCATCAAGATCGGCCCGCCGATCGTCGCCGGGGACTTCGGCTATGGCACACGGCGGATCATTCCGATCCTGGGCGGGGAGGTGCGCGGCGAGGGCATCAAGGGCACGATCCTTCCGCATGGTGCGGACTTCCAGACCATTCGCCCGAACGGCTTTACCGAACTGGAGGCAAAATACGCCTTCGAAATGGACGACGGCGCCATGGTCTACATCGAGAATGTCGGCATCCGCTTCGGTCCCAAGGAGCTGCTGGACCGGATCGCCAACGGTGAGATTGTCGATCCCGCATTGATCTATTTTCGTTCGGTGCCGAAATTCGAAACCGGTGCCGAAAAGTACCGCTGGCTGATGCAGAACCTGTTCGTCGGCGTCGGCGCAAGATACCCCGACCGCGTCGAGATCGACGTGCACCAGGTGTTGTGAGGATTGGTTTTTCCGTCATTGCGAGCCAACGGGTCGCGCGAACGCGCGCCCGATGACAGGCTCCGCGAAGCAATCCATAGAATCAGCGAGGGAAGCTGGATTGCTTCGTCGATTCGCTCCTCGCAATGACGGAATTAACGCAGAGCCCGATTGACTCCTGCCAAAATTCGTTATAAGTTATAACTATTCTGCACAGGACATAATATATCCCATGGGAAACGCCACTGCTGCCGCGACTTCGGACCCATCCGAGCTGCTGAAGGTCGAGAAAACGGGCGCGGTCATGACCGTGGGGCTCAACCGCCCGGCCA
>VAZH01000005.1 GCA_005884465.1 Alphaproteobacteria bacterium
GGATCGCGATCGGCAGCTTGTGTTTCTCGGCCGCCCGATAGACCGGCCAATAGTGCCGCCGCCCCAGCAAGCTCTCGCCTTGCGCCAGCACCAAGATCGACACGAACCTGATGTCGCCGGCGCGGCGTTCGATCTCTTCGATGGCGAGATCCGGCGCCTGCATCGGCACCGCGATCGAAGCCCGCAGGCGGGAATCGCGCGCCAGCCATTCGGCGGCGATCCAGTCGTTGATCGCCTTGCAGAAGGCGGAAGCCATATAGGGATCGTACACGGCCTGCGCGCCGTAGAGCACGTTGCAGATCGCGTGACTGGCACCGAGCTGGTCGAACGCCCCGCGCTGAACCATCGCGAGATCGCTGCCGGGCTTGCCATTGACGGGCCGCCAGTCGGATCGCCCGGACAGCGACATGTTGGGCGGATAGCTCGTGAGATCGAGGCCATCGATCGCCCGGCTCACCACCTGTTCCTTCCAGTGATCGTCGAGATAAGGCAACAGCGTGGTGCGCGTTCCGCCCACGGCGGGATGGATATCGCAGTCGATCCGCGTGGCGGACATGCGCGTTCCCTGGAAGTCATTCTTGGCGGCATTTGATGCCGCGCTTCGAATGTGCCGCCGACCGTCCCGGAGCGCAAGGCATAACCGGCGGACGCACCCATTCCGGGCTCACATGCGTGGGCCCAGTTCCCCTGCAAAACCGGCTCACGCACAATCGCATCCCGCCACCTCCGAAGACGCGCTGGTTGCCATCAGCTTCCGAAATTATTACCCGGATACAGCGCGATTATTTCCCGAGCTTGTGGCGCGACGGGTTCCTGCGATCTCGATTACCGACAGTCTTTTGAGCCCGATCGTCGAGGGCGCCACGGTTGTGTTCGAGATCCAGGACATGCCGGAGCCGGCGTTGCGCCCATTGGTCGCGCCGATGTGCCTTGTTCAGGCCCTCGCCATCGGCCTCGATCTCGCGGCAGACTGAACGGATTCGGGATTGAGAGTCTGACTCAAAAAGCAGCCAATAGAATGAGGCTCTATGGTGAAGCTCGTCATGCCCGGCACTCGGGTCCGGCTTCGCCGGCCCGAGCACATGCCATTGTGCCGGGCATGACAGTCTTAGCGGCACTTGAGCAAGAAACGCGGATGGCCGGGACATCTAGCGCGAAGACGCGCTTCGCGCTTTTGCCCGGCCATGAGGAAAAACCAATCATTTTCAAGTGGGAAAATCGACGCGAAGGGCTGTGCTGAAACGCAGGCAAGATTTCGCTGTTCGAACGAGAAACCCCGAGGCCGTGAAGCTAACCGAGCCTAGTAACGCTCCGCATCCGGGCTGAGCTGCGCCGTTTGGCGGCCGCCATTGATCGCCTTGAGCTCGTTTATATAATTCTCGGGCCTCAGCAGATGGAACGGCACCTTCAAGCCCATGAAGGTCGCGATGCGGCCAATAAAAGCCGTGCAGTTGGTTGTTTGGGCGTTCCATAGCGGAGAGGTCGCCTGGAGGTGCTTGATATAGGCGAAAACCTTCGGTGCATCGGCCTCGTTCAAATAAACCCGGTAGTTCGCAGTTAGGTATTGCGGGTCCAAATCACCGTAGCTCGCTCCGGTTTCCGAAGGCACCCACATCAGATGTCCCAATATGTAGGGCACCTCGTCACCGGCAGGGTGCAGGCCCGCAACGTCGACCTTTTTTTCGCTTGTTTTCCCGTACCAGACGAAAGCGTGACCATAGCTCGCCGCGGTCCGGGCCCTGAAGTCCACGTAATAGGGCCCCCTGGCAGATTGGGGCTTTTTGGCCGGTTTCGCGCTTGTCTCAGGTGTCGCGGAGTCGGTTGCGTCAACAGCCGTTGCAAGCTGGGGCTTTTTGACTGGTTTCGGGCTGGTCGCAGGTGCCGCAGGATCGGTCGCGGCAACAGCCGTTGCAACACGGGGCTTCCTTACCTGGCCGCGCGGCTTAGCGTTGTCCTGCAAAGCCTGCAGATCGGGTTGCAAGGCCGCGTGCTGCGTCACCTGCTGCGCGCTGCTGCTCCCGGTGCCGATCGCTGCAAGGATAAAAACTCCCGCTATAAAAAGCGGGCCCCGAACTATCCGATTCGCTGTTGTCACGTTCGAACCCTTAACCAGCTATCGTCCGCAGCTTGCCAAGCCCATCCCGCGTCTCCACCGAGGTGGATTCGCGGGACGGCCGCGCAGCAATCTCAACCCCTGGTAACGATCGGGGCTGGCGCTTTTCCGACGGGCGTTTTGCCGATCGGAGCCTTGCCAATTGGCGCTTTTCCGACCGGCGCCTGTGTGTAAACCGGTTGCGCGCGCGGAAGATCTGCAGCAGCGGCAGAACCGACCAGGGCCAAGGACGCAGTCCCCAAGATTACGAATTTCAGCATATTAGATCTCCCAAGTGCCAATTGATGCTGCGAAGCTAACTTGAGCATCGTTTCGGCGCAATGAAACTCGGGGTAGATAAATGCTTTCTTCGCCAGATGTTGCAAAAAAACAACGCTAATAGGAATGAATTCCACCCACACCTAGAATATCAACGGAATGACCCGGTAGGTGCGCGCCATATAGTCGTGATAGCGGCTGCCAAAGGCCTCCAGCATCATTCGTTCTTCTTCGGCGATTCGTCCGAAGAACAGAATCCCGAAGCCGACAAGTCCGGCAAAACCCGCCACCCAGTTTGGCAGCAACAGCGCCTGGGCGGCAGCCCAAAGCCAGAAGGCGGAATACATCGGGTGGCGAACCCTTCGGTAAATTCCGTCGGTGATCAATTGATGGCCTTCCCGCACATCGAGGCTAACCGACCAGTTTCGCCCCAGGGCTCGGTGCGTCAGTCGAAACATCACCAGCGACGCCGCGACGACGAGAATGCCGAGCCAGGCTTGCCAGGGGTGAAACGAATAGTCTGCGAAATGAGGGATGCCGGTTGCGATGTAAGTAAAGGGAACGATACCGAGGCCGGCAAGGGAAATCAGCAGCAACGCCGTTTCGCGAGGACCCCGGGCGCTGCGTACAACCGGTGCGCGACGAGAACGCCGCGCATATTCGTAACGGATCAGATACCACCCGACGGCCAGCACCACAAATGCGGTTTTCGCTATCGCCGGGGTCATAGGGCGCAGGTTCGTGGCGCCCGTTCAGATAAGGCCGCGTGCCCAGGCGTGTCTTTAAGCGAGCCGTCCTCGCCAATCATCGAAAGAGCGCCGTCGGAGGCCAGGGTCTGGTATCTGGCCGAAACAGGTCCGCACACCAGCATGAAGTAATCGTATGATGCTCGCTTGTCGTTTCCGCTGACAAACTGGCTGTGCAGCCGATAGAACCTCAACCGCATGCGCCGATAGACGTCGTGCTCCAGCATTCGGCCCAATTCGACTAGCCTGATGACAGGACCGGGCTTGCTCGGCAGCCACATTTCGGCCATCGGGTCGACGTCATAGAAATTCATGATGTCGATCCGAGCCTGAAAGTCGCCCCACAGGATGCCAGGAGCTTTGGCCACGCGTTCAACCGCGGCGCGAAAACGGCTGGCACTACGGTGTAGTCCGACCTTGAGGATGGAGGACCCGATCGACAGGAACGTTATCGGGGTGCCCGTCGAACCCAGCGAGGGCTCCAGTTTCAAGGCACGATCAAGAAGGTTCACCGCGAGAGCGGCGCCGAGGCTATGGCCGACCACGACAATCTCGTCAGCGCCGGAACTGTGGGCGGCAACAACCAGCTCGCGCGCGATATTGTCCAGCCTTTTTTCGAGATTTGCATTGCCGCTCCGGACATAATCGCGAGCGAAGATCCAGTCGTCGAACAGCATGTCGAGGTGCAGCCAGCGCCAGGGACCGAGCATCAGGGCCAACATCACCAACACACCGGCGGCAGCGGCGAGCGCGATCGAATCTTCTCTCAGCGGTGCGTAGGCCCCCGCCGCGCAGGCGGCTGCAACAAACAATCCGAACATCACGAAAGGATAGAGAAAGAATACGGCGTAATGCCAATTGATGCGGAGGTAACCCCAAAGGGCGCCAGACCAAATGAAATCAAGGCAGGCAATGATGCCGAGAGGAACGCGGCGCCAAATTGTCTGGCCACTAAAATCTTCGATGACGTCGTCCCAGCGAACAAGCCGATAATCCGATTCCACCTGCCAATTTGGGCCTTTGGTAATCACGCTCCATTTTGCCTGATCGACGTTTTCTTCCAGCGCGCCCATTGAAGCTTTTGTCGACCAGGTCCGTTCGAACCTGGCTAGCTCACGCACAAAGCGTCGCTGCGCGACAACGTAGGGCGTGATTGGATCGTAACCGCCAAGGTGAAACACCAGGCGTTTGGCGACGATGGTGCTTGCTTCCGCTCCAGCCTGCCGGTGCACGCTGTCATTAAATGTCGGAAGGCTTTCACCCTTTGCGTTTGCATGATTCATGGCTTACGCCCGTCTACAATGCCCGTTGTACCCTAACAATCTAACCGATGGCGTCCAGCGCCGCTTATGTCAATCGCTGAACGGCAGCCTTTCGGGAACCGGCTGCTCGATTTTCAAATTATTGAAATGGATGTTGCTTCCTACTACTGTGTTGAGGTTCGGCCATCAACCAGATCATTACGGGAATGCGCCGAGGATTTTGGATAGCATTACAACAGCGCCTATTGCGTCGGTGCATAGCCACTGAGAACCCGTGCAACACTTACTGTCCATAGTTGTCAGAATCGTCTGGCTCGGTGCGGGGATACTCATTGCATCATGCGAACTTGCGCTTTCCGAGCAGTTGACCGGTACACCCGCCGAGGCCTGCCTGGCGGTGAATCGGGATCTCTCTTTAGGCGCCCGGTTGCCTCGCACCTCGGCAAGATTGAAATCAAGCGAACGGCTTTCGATCGTGGCCATTGGATCTTCCTCGACGGTCGGATTATGGGTGCTTCGCTCCGCTAACACCTATCCGGAAGTGATGCGCCAAGAACTCGTGCGACTTCGGTCAAATACCGCGATTGAAGTCGTCAACAGCGGTCGGATCGGCGATACGATCGAAGGCAACGTAGCGCGTTTCCAACGTGACGTCCTTTCTCACAGGCCGGATCTGGTCGTGTGGCAGCTGGGCACCAATGACGTTGCCTGGGGCGGTCATCCCGACGACCAGCTCAAGAACAGGGTTCTTCAGGGCGTCCAGATACTGAAGGCAAGCGGCGCGGATGTCATACTCATGGACCTCCAATATGCGCCGATGGTTCTTGCCTCTCCCTATTATTCGAAAATGGAAGCGATCATTTCCGAGGTCGCGCGCCAGGAGAAAATCGGATTTTTCTCCCGCTTTGCGCTGATGCGCAAATCAATTGAAGCCGGCGTGTCACCAGGCGCGCTGGTGTCCTGGGACGGATTGCATCATACAGCCGATGGCTACAACTGCATCGGCCGGGCCCTCGCCAGGAGCGTTTCAAATATTGTTCGGTAACGATTACTTCCCCGGGGAACGGCTTGGCGTCCGGAGCAGTTGGGGTTGGCGTGACGCTGCCCGTCACGCCCGCTTTTTAGGTGCGTTCAACATGCTGGAAACAGAGCCAGAGTAATGCCGAATCTCACGAAGCTTCCAACCTGGGCCGATAAAAAACTTGTTCATGCCGTGGTAGAGACCCCTCGGGGAAGCCCTTGCAAACTGGAATTCGATACAAAGCTTCGTGCCTTCGCTCTGGCAAAGCCATTACTTGTTGGACTGACGTATCCTTACGATTGGGGGTTCATCCCTTCAACCAAGGCCGAAGACGGCGATCCTCTCGATGTTCTCATGATCCATGACGCGGCGACCTACCCGGGTCTGGTGCTTCGCTGCAAACCGATCGGCGTTCTCGAAGTGGTCCAAATCGCTAACGGTTCGGAAGAAAGGAACGACCGGATTTTCGCGGTGCCCGAGCGTTCGCCTTTCGAGGGGGAGCTACAAGATGTGCGCCGACTTCCCGCACGGGCAATCGAGGAACTGGAGAAATTTTTCGAGGCCACCGATGCGCTCGAAGATAAAAAACTAAAATTCCTGGGGTGGCGCGGCCCGACGCGCGCGGTTAAGACCATCAAGCGACTCTCACTGTAGGACTTAAAAAAGGGCTGTGACTGAGCTGACTTCGATCATTCCTGCGGCACAGCCGTCGGAGCAAGCGAGCGGCTGAGTGAAGTAGGTCCAGTTCCGACCAACATTTCATAGTGACGAGAGTATTCTTCGGCCATCCGCCTTGCCGTGAAGCGCTGCTCGAAACGCGCGCGTACCCGCCGCCGGTCTAGTTCGTCAAGCCGCCTGATGGCCTGAACGGCTTCCGCTTCCCCATCCACGACAAAGCCGGTTACCCCGTCATCGACGACTTCGGATACCGAGCCGGACCGGAACGCGATAACAGGCGTGCCGCACGCCATCGCTTCGATCATCACCAGACCGAAAGGCTCGGGCCAGTCGATCGGAAACAGCAAAGCCGAGGCACCCGCGAGGAATTTCTCCTTGGCTTGGTCATTGACTTCACCAGTCAGCCTGATCTGTTCGCCGTCGATTTGCGGTTCAAGCCGCTCCTTGAAGTAACCCCTCTCACCACGCGGTACTTTCGCCGCGATGCGAAGCGGCATTCCGGCGGCACGCGCAATGCGGATTGCAGCTTCCGGACCCTTCTCGGCGGTGAGCCGGCCGAGAAAGGCAAGATAGGATCCGCCTTCGAAGCTGGGGCGGAACAGATTGGCGGGCAGACCGTGATACACGGTGCCAAGCCAGTTCGCGTCGCCAAGCGGAACCCGCTGATTGTTTGAAATTGAAACGAAGGGAGCATCAGGAAAGCGTCGGACAACCTCTGGCAGACCTGGCAAATCCAAACGGCCATGTAACGTGGTGACGAACGGCACGCCGAGCCGGCTGAGCAATGGCAGATGCAGCCAGTCGATATGGGCGTGGATCACGTCAAACTCGGCGGCTCGCTGCGACATCGCTTCGAGCAGGACTGTCTGTGCTGCAATCGGATCGGAGCGCGGTCGGCCGAGCCGAAGTGCGCGAGGCCAGACCGAATGAAGCTTGGCGCGTGTCACCGAATCGCCGCTGGCAAACAGCGTGACATCATGTCCAAGCTCCGCCAGCTCGTCGACCAGCCAGGCAACGACACGCTCGGTGCCGCCATAAAGTTTGGGGGGAACGCTTTCGGCCAAAGGGGCGATTTGAGCAATCCGCATGGTTCTCTGGTTGGAACAGTAGCTTCCGGACCAACCGGCTCAAGGCGTTCCAAAGCCTCAACGTGGGCTCCCTTGGCACTGTTCCACTGGCGACCCAACATTCCGGATTATGGAGATACCGGCCGCTCACAATTCGCAAGCAGGTCATCTTGCGCGACGGAATGGCTCTACTGACCATTCTCTGAATTCATGTGGTGGAATGGTGGGCGCGACAGGGATCGAACCTGTGACCCCCTCGATGTCAACGAGGTGCTCTCCCGCTGAGCTACGCGCCCTGGAACTATCTGACGGGTTGGGGTTCGTATATCGGCTCCAAAGCGGGCAGGCAAGGATGCCTGGCCCGGGTCTGGATCGCGAATCAGGCCGCCAGCATCTTGTTCACTTCGCTGACCAATTCGCGAAGATGGACCGGCTTGGACAGCACTTTGGCATGCTTCGGTGCTTCGGAATCGGAATTGAGCGCCACCGCGGCAAAGCCGGTGATGAACATGATCTTGATGTCGGGATCGAGTTCCGAGGCGCGGCGCGCCAGCTCGATGCCGTCCATCTCCGGCATCACGATATCGGTAAGCAGCATCTCGAACGGTTCCTCGCGGAGCCGCTGATAGGCCGACAGACCATTGTCATGGGATGAGACCTGAAAACCAGCGTTTTCCAGCGCCTTGACCAGGAAGCGGCGCATGTCGTTGTCGTCTTCGGCAAGGAGGATCTTATGCATGGCGGGTGGTCGTCGAATCCCAATTAGAGGATCAATCCGCTTACTAAGCCCGACAGAGGGTAAATTTCGGGTGAAGGGTAACGGACGCAGTCGGCAGTTCGCGGAGCTAGTTCTGTACCGGAATGCGCCTCGAATCAATCAAGACCGGCCTTTTCCTGGTCCTGGATACGTTCCAGCCGGTTCGAGGATCTTTTCGCTTGGCAGAACGATTGTGATTATCGACAATGCAAACTCATAAAAGCTCCGTTTTTTCCGGCAGTAATGACGGCTCCAGAGCAGCGGATTCCAGGGACAGCGCGCGACGATGACCCAGTTTAATGGCGAACTGTCGCCTCCGTTCGAGATCGTGGAGCCAGCCGCGTGGCTGGCGCCGATCATTTTCAACTCTCCGCACTCCGGCTCGGTCTATCCGCACGATTTCCTCAACGCGTCGCGGATCGATTTGACCTCGCTGCGCCGCTCCGAGGATTCGTTCATGGACGAGTTGATCGGTGGCTTGAGCGATCGCGGTTTTCCGGTGGTCCGGGTCAACTTTCCGCGCTCCTATGTCGACGTCAACCGCGAGCCGTACGAACTCGATCCGCGCATGTTCTCGGGGCGGTTGCCGAGCTTCGCCAACACGCGATCGATGCGGGTAGCCGGCGGTCTCGGCACCATTCCGCGCGTGGTCGGCGACGGCCAGGAGATCTACCGCGAGCGCCTTTCTGTCGACGACGGGCTGGCGCGGATCGAGGCGCTCTACAAACCCTATCACCGCGCGCTGCGGCGGCTGATCAACAAGGCGCACCAGGCGTTCGGAACGGTGGTGGTGGTGGATTGCCATTCGATGCCGTCGATCGGCGTGTCGCGGGACGAGCCGCGGCGGCCGGACGTTGTGATTGGCGACCGCTACGGCACCAGTTGCACAGCCCTGCTGCCCGACATGGTCGAGCAAACCATGAGTGCGTTGGGTTATTCGGTCGGGCGCAACAAACCTTATGCCGGTGGCTTCATTACCGAGCACTACGGCAATCCGGCATCCGGACTGCATGCAATCCAGCTCGAACTCAACCGCGCGATCTACATGGATGAGCGTCGGCGGGAGCGAGGGCCGCGATTTGCGCAGGTGGTCGCGGATTTCGCCAGCCTGGCCGACGCGCTGGCCGCAGTTCCGTTCGGCGACCTCGGGCCGTTCCAGGCGGCGGCGGAATAGACGTCCACTCTAGCCGACATTCCGGGGCGCATCGAAGATGCGAACCCGGAATCTCGCGCGAATAATCTGCGTCATTCCCCGATGTGCAATTGCACATCTGAGGTCTGGTCGTTCGGACCATCCCGGAATGACGGACAGGAAATAATGCTCAAACGAAAAAAGGGCCGCTTGAGTAAACAAGCGGCCCAAGTCTAGGGAGGAAACGCCCAAGGAGGGCAGCGATAACGCGAAAGCGCTACCGCACCGCAACAATATGCGACCGCGCTGCACAAAAGGCAAGGGCCTTTAACTCACTTTCCAGTGCAAAATTCGCAAATTCCGGCGCTGTGCCAAAGAAGCAGCACTTTTGGATTTTTGCCGTTATTTCAATCGCTTAATCATTTCGTTGGAACCGAACCAGCTCGATCGGGCGACTCCCAATCGCTGCACTCTCGGATTCGTGATTGTTCCCGTCATTAGAAAATACATGACTGCGCAGGCTGATTCGAAAGCCGAAAAATAGCGGAGAGGGTCGGCGAATCAGCGCCCGTTAACCGTGCGCGATTTGCAGGATTGGGCTAGGCAAGCGTTAAGACATTCTGCGCGCGCGCAAGCCTTAAGGAACAGCCGTGACGGTCATCGACTTCACCGCCTTCATTGGCCGCCTCGCGACTGCCTCCGGGGAAACCATCCTGCCGTTCTTCAGGACCTCGCTGAGCATCGACAACAAAAGCACGAGCCATGATTTCGATCCGGTGACCGAAGCCGACCGCGCAGCGGAAGCGGTGATGCGGCGGCTGATCAAGGCGAGTTTTCCCCAGCATGGCATTGTCGGCGAGGAATTCGGCAATGAGCGCGAAGACGCCGAATATGTCTGGGTGCTGGACCCGATCGACGGCACAAAATCCTTCATCGCGGGCTTTCCGCTGTGGGGCACCTTGATCGGGCTGTTGCACAAGGGCACGCCGGTGTTCGGAATGATGCACCAGCCCTTTATCGGCGAACGCTTTTCCGGCGACAGCGGCTCGGCCCATTACCATGGTCCGTCGGGCGAGCGGAAACTGGCGGTGCGGCGCTGCGCAGCCCTGAAAGAGGCGACCTCGTACACCACCAGTCCGCTGCTGATGAACGCCGCCGACCGCGCAGCCTTTGCCCGTGTCGAAGACGCGGTGCGGCTGACGCGCTACGGCGGCGACTGTTATTCCTATTGCATGCTCGCCGCCGGACATCTCGATCTTGTGATCGAGACCGAACTAAAGGCCTACGACATCGCGGCGCTGATTCCGATCATCACCGGCGCCGGCGGCATCGTAACCACGTGGGAGGGCAAGCCCGCCCAGGGCGGCGGCCGCATCATCGCCGCGGGCGATCCGCGCGTGCACGAAGCGGCGATGAAGCTGCTCAACAGCTAGGGGGCGTCCATGGACGCAATGCTCGTCGTCGACATGCAGATGGGGCTGCTCAAGGGCGACCCCAAACACGACTTGTGCGGCGTTACAGAGCGCATCAACCGCCTCTCCACCAAGGTTCGTGGTGATTCCGGCAAAGTAATCTTCATCCAGCATTGCGATGGAGACGATTTTGCGCCGCAGACACCCGGCTGGCAATTTCTTCCCGAACTGCTCCGCGATCCTGCCGACATTGTCGTCCGCAAAAGCCTGAACGATCCGTTCGCGGAGACTGATTTGCAGGCACGATTGGAAGAGATCGCAACGAATCGGCTGTTCATTGCCGGATGGGCGACGGATTTCTGCGTTGACTCGACCGTCCGGTCGGCAGTCGCCAACCATCATAACGTCGTTGTCGTCGCCGACGGTCACACGCTAAGCAACCGCCCTCACCTCGACGCGATCAGCGTCATTCGTCATCATAATTGGGTCTGGAGCCATCTGATTACTCAGCGGTCCATCAAGGTCGCCAAGGCAGACGAATTGTTGTTGTGAAGAGGATTTCATGAAGACTCTCGGCAAGCTGCTGGCGGGATTTTGGCTATTGCTGCTGCCGGCCGTGGCCGCCGCGCAGGATTTCCCGACTAAGCCGATCAGGCTGATCGTGCCGTTCCCGGCCGGCGGCCCGAACGACATCATCGCGCGCGTGATCGGTCAACGGATGTCGGAGCTCACAAGGCAGCCGGTGTTGATCGACAATCGCGGCGGACAGGCCGGCGTGTTAGGCACCGATGCGGTCGCTAAAGCAAATCCCGACGGCTACACCATCGGGATCGTGAGCGCGAGCGCCTTGGTCATCAGCCCCACGATGGAAAAGGTCCCCTACGAGGTGAGCAAGGATTTCGCGCCCGTGACGCTGGTCGTGACGGTGCCGGAGATGCTCGTCGTTGCAAGCAACGTTCCCGCCAAAAGCATGACTGAACTCGTCGCGCTTGCGAAAGCGCAGCCCGGCAAATTCAATTTTGCCTCCGCCGGCGTTGGTGGCCTGCCGCATCTCGCCGGCGAACTGTTCAAGCTGACGGCGAAGATCGACGTCGTTCACGTGCCCTATCGCGGCGCGGCGCCCGCCATAAACGATCTGCTCGGCCAGCAGGTACAGATGGCCTTCCTCGATCTGCCGGTGTTGCTGCCGCATATCAAGGCCGGCACGCTGCAGCCGATCGCGCTCGGCGCTCGCCAGCGCGTACCGACTGCACCCGACGTGCCGACCACCGCGGAAGTCGGCATGCCGGATCTCTTGATCGAGAATTGGTACGGCATGGTCGCGCCAGCGAAAACGCCCGAGGCCATCGTCGCCGCTCTCAACCGCATTGCAAACGAGGCGATGGCCGATCCATCGGTCAAAGAAAAGCTCGCCGATCAGGGCCTCACCCTGGCGGGCGATACCCCTGAGCATTTCCGTGGATTTATCGACGCCGAGACCAAGAAGTGGGCCAAGGTCATCAACGACGCCGGCGTACCGACAGCGAAGTAGCGTCGGCGGCGACACGCTTCTCGTTTCCGTCATGGCCGGGCTTGTCCCGGCGATCCACGTCTTCTGTTGCGGATATACCTTTGAGACGTGGATGCCCGGCACGAGGCCGGGCATGACGAGTCTAGATTCCGAGGATACTACTGCGCGGCCTTGCGCAGATGCTCCACCAACTGCTTCGCCGGCCGCGGCAGCGTGCTGAAGCTGCGGGCGCAGATTGCCAGTTTGCGATTTGCCCAGGGGTCGCGGATTTTGATCACATGATAGATTACAACGGCGTCTTCGGCACAAGCCATCAAACGCCGCTCACCTCAGGAGTCGGTTTCCGACGGGGAACGCTCGTTTTTTAACCATTGGATTTGATTAGCCGACCACCACGTAGCGTGGTATCTGCCCGCCTCAGGAGCACACAGGATGGAAAGACGCCTTGCCGCGATAGTCTGCGCAGACGTCGCCGGTTACTCGCGAATGATGGGAGCCGACGAGGAGGGTACGCACGCCACGTTCAAGGCCCATCGAACCGCGATACACCCGATCATCCTCAATCATGGCGGCCGGTTCGTGAAGAACACCGGCGACGGTTTCCTGCTGGAGTTTCCGAGCATCGTCGGGGCAATCGAGGCTGCTATCGCGATGCAGGCGCTGATGGTGGAACGCAACAACCATATTCCCGCCGATCGGGTCATGCAGTTTCGTATGGGCGTCCACATGGGCGATGTGATGGCCGACGAAGACGAAGTGTTCGGG
>VAZH01000440.1 GCA_005884465.1 Alphaproteobacteria bacterium
AATCACGCCCGCGACTTCCGCCGCCGGCGAAAACGGAAACGGCGGCTTGATCTGGTATTTGCCCTGGATCATCAAGAGATCGAAGAAATTCAGCGCCGCGGATTTGATCGCGATCACCGCCTCACCGGGCCCCGCCACCGGATCCGGCACCTCCGTCAGCACGAGATCGTCGGGGCCGCAATATTGCGTGCAGAGAATGGCTTTCATGGACACACCTGAGTTTCGGACGCACAAAGGAGCCTTGTAAGCTTCATGCCGGATTTAGAGCCGGGCTACAATCCGATTCGGATGACGGAGTAACCGGATAAAGGGTTGGAACAATGTTTGAAAAAGGCCTCTTGGCAGCAAAGCGGATACTGGTCACCGGCGGCGGCTCCGGGCTCGGCGCGGCGATGGGACGCCGCTTCGCCGCGCTTGGCGCCGAGCTGATTATCTGCGGCCGCCGGCTCGAATTGTTGGAGGCGGCGGCAGCTCAGATGCGCAGCGATCTCGGCGGCAAGGTCGCCGCGGTCAGATGCGACCTTCGCGACGGCGCAGCGGTCGATGCGATGATGGACGCGATCTGGCGCGAGGCGCCGCTCGACGTTCTCGTCAACAATGCCGCGGCAACCTTCATCGCGCAGACCGAACAGCTGTCGTTTCGCGCCGCGGACGCGATCCTGGCGCCGACGCTGCACGGCGCGATGTATTGCACGCTCGCTGCCGGCAAGCGCTGGATCGAAGGAAAGCACAAGGGCGTCGTGCTCAGCATCCTCTCGACCTCGACCATCACCGGCCGCGCTTTCACGGTGCCGTCGGCGATGGCCAAGTCCGCCATTCTCGCGATGACCAAAAGCCTGGCGGTGGAGTGGGGACCCAAGGGGATCCGCACGGTGGCGATTGCGCCCGGCGCGTTTCCGACGCCAGGCGCATCGGGTCAGCTTCGGCCGGAGGGGCGTCACGAATCCTGGGCATCGAAAAATCCGCTGGGTCGCGCGGGGGAACACGGCGAGCTTGCTGATCTTGCAAGCTTTCTGATCTCTGATCGGGCGGGTTACATCAACGGTGAGATGGTGGTGCAGGACGGCGGCGCGCACCTACGCAGTTCCGGCGCCGAAGATCTCTTGCAATGGACCGATGCGCAGTGGGAGAAGCAGCGGGCGGCGCGATCGAAAGGCTCTGGATGAATGTCGCAGCGAGCATTGCATCCGAATTCTCGATGGGCTGGTTCTGAGCCCGCAACTGCCTCCCCAATCCATCGGCCGCGTGCGTGGCGATGTCGGGCCATCTTCCAGTCACAATCATGAGGGAACCAGACTTTATCATGTCCATGCTGCGAATACTGACAGCTCTGGTGGCGAGTGTGCTGGTGTGTGGGGGAGCTCACCTTGCGCAGGCGCAGAATGCGGCGCCGAAAGCCTCGAAAAGTGCGGCCAAGCCCGCGCCTTCAAAACCGGAGGCGGCAAAGCCAGAAGCCAAGCCCGCTGCGGCGGTCGCCGGTAACGCCGAGCCGACGCTGATCGGCCAGTTCGGCACCTGGGGAGCCTATACCGCGACGCCGAAAGGCAAGAAAGTCTGCTTCGCGCTGGCCAAGCCGGCGGCGTCGAAAACCAACCCGCCGAATCGTCCGCGCGACCCGGCCTATGCGTTTGTCTCCACCCGTCCGGCCGAGAAAGTCAGCAACGAAGTTTCTGTCATGATCGGCTACGCGCTGAAGCCGGGCTCGGAATCGACGCTGGAGGTGGGCGGCGCTTCCTACGCGATGTACACCCAGGGCGACGGCCTCTGGATCAAGAATGCCGCCGAGGAAGAACGGATGGTGGATGCCATGCGCAAGGCCTCCGACGCGGTGGTCAAGGGCGTGTCGGCGAAGGGCACCGAGACCACGGACACCTTCTCGCTGAAGGGCCTTTCCCAGGCGCTCGATAAACTGGCGCAGGATTGCAAGCGCTAACTTGGTCGCAATTCCGGTTCCGATTCTTATATAAAGACACGCTATAGGTCGTCTTGGCGGGACAAAGCCGGGCAAGACGATCTCGTGAGATGACAAGTGATGCAGACGATGGTCGAAGCTCTCAATGCAAGCGCGCCGTTGGAAAAGGTTGCGCTCGAGACCTATGTGCCGCCGGCCAAGCCGTCGCTGATCGGACTGTCGCGCGCCGAGATCGCGGAACGGTTAGCGGCGATCGGCGTGGCGCCGGCGCAGCGCAAGATGCGTGTGCAACAGCTCTGGCACTGGATCTACGTCCGCGGTGCGAAAAATTTCGACGAGATGACCAGCATCTCCAAGGAAATGCGCGCGCAGCTTGAGGCACATTTCACGGTCGCGCGGCCTGAGGTGGCCGCCGAACAAATCTCCAGCGACGGCACCCGCAAATGGCTATTACGCTTGCCGAGCGGCGATTCGCTCGAGAAGGCGCATGAAGTCGAGTGCGTCTATATTCCGGAAACCGATCGCGGCACGTTGTGCGTTTCCTCCCAGGTCGGCTGCACGCTGAATTGCTCGTTCTGCCACACCGGCACGCAGCGGTTGGTGCGCAATCTCACCGCAGGTGAAATCGTTGGCCAGATCATGGTGGCGCGCGATCGCCTCAACGACTGGGCCGACCGCGAAACGCCCTCCGGCGGCCGTCTCGTCACCAACGTGGTGATGATGGGAATGGGCGAACCCTTGTATAATTTCGACGCGGTGCGCGATGCGCTGCTGATTGTTTCCGATAATGAGGGCATCGGCATTTCCCGCCGCCGCATCACGCTGTCGACCTCGGGCGTGGTGCCGAACATCGTCCGCACCGGGGAAGAAATCGGCGTGATGCTGGCGATCTCTCTGCACGCGGTGCGCGACGAGCTGCGCAACGAACTGGTGCCGCTGAACCGGAAATATCCGATTGCCGAATTGCTGCAGGCCTGTCGCGACTATCCCGGCTCCTCCAATGCGCGGCGCATCACCTTCGAATATGTGATGCTGAAGGGCGTCAACGATTCAATGGAAGACGCGAAACTCCTGGTGAAGATGCTGAAGGGGATTCCAGCCAAGATCAACCTGATTCCATTCAATCCGTGGCCGGGCACGCGCTACGAATGCTCGGATTGGGACCAGATCGAAAGGTTCTCGGAATATATTTTCAACGCCGGCTATTCCTCGCCGGTGCGCACCCCGCGCGGCCGCGACATCCTTGCCGCCTGCGGCCAATTGAAGTCGGAGACCGAGAAACTGTCAGTGCGCGAGCGCCAGGCGCTGCGCGCCATGGCGATGACGGATTAGGGCACATAAGGTAAAGTTCGTCATGGCCGGGCTTGTCCCGGCCATCCATGTCTTGCTTTGTTCAATACCAAGGAAGACGTGGATGCCCGGCACAAGGCCGGGCATGACGGTGGGGAGGGTTCATGCTGGTGTTCCCAAGGGACTTAGCTGCATGGCGCTGATCGGCCGGCTGTTCGTCATCCTGTTCGGATTTCTTGCCGCATGTCTGGTGGCGGGAATGATCGTGGTCGGCGCGGTGCTGTTTCCGGAATTCAGCGATCTCGGCACCGGTCCGATCGATCCCGGCGCGCTGAACATCGTGCTCGGCTTCGGCTTCATCTTCATCAGCGGTTTTGCGCTGCTGCCGGCGATGATCGTGGTCGCCATCACCGAGGCGTTTCACATCAGGAGCGCATTGGCCTACGCGGTCGGCGGCGGCGTGGTCGGTCTCGCCTGCTATCTTGGCCTTGTGCCGTTCGATCCCGCAACGCTTCGCTTCGATGGCATTGTCCGCCGTCATCTCGAAATCATGAC
>VAZH01000441.1 GCA_005884465.1 Alphaproteobacteria bacterium
TTTCTCGACGGGGGCTACGCTGCTGCTGCAAAATTCGTCGAGCGCAACTGGACCGAGCGCATGCGCAGACCGCGGCCGGCGCTGCGCGATCCCAAGACGGTGCTGCAGGAGTGGGCGCAGGGCAAGGGATTGCCAACACCGGTTTATCGCGAGGTGGAACGCACGGGGCCGCATCACGACCCGCAGTTCCGTGTTGCTGTCGATTTGCCGGGGTTGGCGCCGGCCGAAGGGATCGGCGGCAGCAAGCGCGCCGCCGAAAAGGATGCCGCCTCCGTGATGATCGCGCGCGAAGGCGTCGGCGGCGGCAAAAGTGATGGATAGTTCCCCTGATCAGGCCGCGCCTGCAGCCACGCGCTGTGGCTTCGTCGCGCTGATCGGCGCCCCCAATGTCGGCAAGTCCACGCTGGTCAACGCGCTGGTCGGCTCCAAGGTCACGATCGTCTCGCGCAAGGTGCAGACCACCCGCGCGCTGATCCGCGGCATCGTGATCGAAAACAACGCGCAGATCATTTTGGTCGACACCCCCGGAATCTTCTCGCCGAAGCGGCGGCTCGATCGCGCGATGGTGTCAACGGCATGGAGCGGGGCGCACGACGCGGATCTGGTCTGCGTGCTGCTCGACGCGCGCGAAGGCATTGACGAGGAAGCCGACGCGATCCTCACCAGGCTCTCAACCGTTGATCGCGAGAAAATCCTGGTGCTGAACAAGATCGACCTGGTCCTGCGCGAAAAACTGCTGGCGCTTGCCAAGGCCGCCAATGAGCGGCTGACCTTCGCCAGGACTTTCATGGTCTCGGCGCTGTCGGGCGATGGCGTCGGCGACCTGCGCCACACGCTGGCGGAGATGGTGCCGCCGGGGCCATTCCATTACCCGGAGGACCAGATGTCGGATGCGCCGATGCGGCATCTGGCGGCCGAAATCACGCGGGAAAAAATCTTCCGCCAGCTGCATCAGGAACTGCCGTACCAATCCACCGTTGAGACCGACAGCTGGACTGAGCGCAAGGATAAATCCATCCGCATCGAGCAGACGATCTTTGTCGAGCGCGAAAGCCAGCGCAAGATCGTGCTTGGCAAGGGCGGCGCCGCCATCAAGTCGATCGGCGCGGAGGCGCGCAAGGAAATTGCGGAGATTGTGGGCGTGCCGGTGCATCTGTTCTTGTTCGTCAAGGTGCGCGAGAACTGGGGCGACGATCCCGACCGCTACCGCGAAATGGGACTAGAATTCCCCAGGGAATAGCCGGCTTTACGATGAACGTACCCAAGAACGTGCTGTGGTTTGAAGTGCTGTTGTACCTGTCGCTGGGGCTGGACGCGCTGTCGGTCGCGTTTCAGGACCGAACGCCGAGCGTCGAGAGGACGGGACCGATGATCACGGTCGCAACCGTGATGGCGGCCTGCCTGATCCTGTTGCTGGTCTACTTCGTCTGGTTGGCCGCGCAGCGGCGCAAGAACTGGCCACGCTGGGCGCTGGTCGCCTCCCTGGTGCTTTCCGTCATCTCGCTGGTGCAGATTATCGGCGAGAGTGGGCTGCAATTCGATAGCGGCATCGAGATCGTTTCATGCGCCCTGACCGCGGCCGGGCTGTATTTCTCCTTCACCGGCGACGCGCGGGGCTGGTTCAACGCGTAGCGATTTTCGTCCTTCCGGGGCATCGAAAGACGGGAACCCGGAATCTCGAGATTCCGGGTTCGATGCTTTGCATCGCCCCGGAATGACGGCGTCGAGACGGCTGCGCCGACCATCGGAATCCTGTAAACTCTTCGCATGGAATGGACTGACGAAGGCATCGTATTGGGGGTGCGGCGGCATGGCGAAACCAGCGCCATTGTCGAACTGCTGACGCGCAGCCACGGCCGTCACCTCGGCCTGGTGCGCGGCGGAGCCGGCTCAAGGATGCGGCCGCTGCTGCAGCCCGGCAATAGCGTGCGCGCGGTATGGCGGGCGCGGCTCGATGAGCATCTTGGCTACTATGCGCTCGAGGGCATCCGGTTGCGCGCGGCCACCGTGCTGGCCTCGTCGCACGCGGTCTATGGCGTGACGCATCTGGCCTCGCTGGCGCGGTTGTTGCCGGAGCGCGATCCGCATGAAGGCATCTATGAGTTGCTGGACCGCACCTTGGATGACTTCGACGACGTCGGCGAAGCCGCAGCGCATCTCATCAAATTCGAGCTCGCCATGCTGGCCGAGCTCGGCTTCGGGCTCGATCTGGAAACCTGCGCCGCGACCGGCGAGAGCACCGAGCTCATTTATGTCTCGCCGAAATCCGGCGGCGCGGTGTCGCGGCAGGCCGGAGACGCCTGGCGTGACCGGCTGTTGCGGCTGCCACCGTTCCTGCGCCAGGGCGAAGGCGGCGCGAACGGCTGGTCCGACCAGGACCTCAAGGATGGTTTTCAGCTCACGGGATTGTTCCTGTTGCGCCACGTGCTGGAGCCGCGCGGACAGGGCCATTCCGACGCCCGCGAAGGCTTTATCAAGGCGGTGGCGAAGCACCGGGCGAGGGTTAGTTCGTCGGTTTGACCGTGCCCCGTTAATAGGTCGTCCCTGCGAAAGCAGGGACCCATACTCCGCGGCTTATCAATAGGAGCTGTGGCCTAGCCGTTTCATTATAAACACCTGTGGTTATGGGTCCCTGCTTTCGCAGGGACGACGGTTGGGTGCGATGGATGCCCCGATTCGCGCCTTGCCCGATTCGCTGCCAGCGTTTAACTGCTCCCCATGGGAAAAACACTGATTCCGCCGGAGCCGGCCGAGGTTCACGAGGTCATGCTGCGCGACGCGCTCGAGGAGCGCTATCTTGCCTACGCGCTCTCGACCATCATGCACCGGGCGCTGCCAGACGCGCGCGACGGCTTAAAGCCGGTGCATCGCCGCATCCTTTACGGCATGCGCCTGATGCGGCTCGATCCCGGCACGCCGTTCAACAAATCCGCCAAAATCGTCGGCCATGTGATGGGCTCGTTCCATCCGCATGGCGACCAGTCGATCTATGACGCGCTGGTGCGGCTGGCGCAGGATTTCTCCTCGCGCTATCCGCTGGTGGACGGGCAGGGCAATTTCGGCAATATCGACGGCGATAATCCTGCCGCTTTTCGCTACACCGAAGCGCGGATGACCGAGGTCGCGCGGCTTCTGCTCGACGGCATCGACGAGGACGGCGTCGAATTCCGCGCCAATTACGACGGCCAGTCGAAAGAGCCGGTCGTACTCCCGGGCGGCTTTCCGAACCTGCTCGCCAACGGCGCGCAGGGCATCGCGGTCGGCATGGCGACCTCAATCCCGCCGCACA
>VAZH01000442.1 GCA_005884465.1 Alphaproteobacteria bacterium
TTTCGCCGCGCGCTGTTCCATGAAGCATCGAAGCAACGAAAACCACGTTAGGGAGTGATGAGAAATGAGGCTTGTTCGTTACGGGGCGATTGGCCAGGAAAAGCCCGGTCTGATCGATAAATCGGGTCAATTGCACGATCTTTCGGATCATGTGAAGGACCTCAACGGCGAGGCCTACGCGCCGGCCGCGCTAGCCAAGCTCGCTACCCTCGACCCCGCCAGGCTTCCGGCGGTCAGCGGTAAGCCACGGATCGGCGCGCCTGTGACCGGCATTTCGAAATTCGTCGCCATCGGCCTGAACTACGTTGATCACGCCAAGGAGACCGGCGCGCAGATCCCAACCGAGCCGATCTTCTTCCTGAAGGCCAACAGCGCGCTGAGCGGCCCCAACGATCCGGTGCAGAAGCCGCGCGGCTCGACCAAGCTCGACTGGGAAGTCGAAATCGCCGCCATCATCGGCACCCGCGCCAAGTACGTCTCCGAGGCCGACGCGCTCAACCATGTCGCCGGCTACTGCGTCTGTAACGACGTGTCCGAGCGCAATTTCCAGATCGAGCGTTTGGGTCAATGGACCAAGGGCAAATCGCACGACACGTTCGGTCCGCTCGGACCCTGGCTGGTCACCAAGGACGAAATACCGGATGTGCAAAAACTGTCGATGTGGCTCGATGTCAACGGCGAGCGCCGTCAGACCGGATCGACCTCGACCATGATCTTCTCGATGGCGAAATGCATTTCCTACGTCTCGCAGTTTCTGACGCTATTGCCGGGCGACATCGTCACGACGGGCACGCCGCCCGGCGTCGGTTCCGGCATGAAGCCGCCGAAATTCCTCAATGTCGGCGACGTGGTCACGCTCAGCATCGAGGGGCTCGGCGAACAGCGCCAGGAGATCGTCGCGGCGTAAGCTTGTGCGAGAGCAACTGCAAAGCTCGTCATGCGCGGGCTTGTCCCGGGCATCCACGTCTTAACGACGTCGCAGCAAGAAAGACGTGGATGGCCGGGACAAGCCCGGCCATGACCCAAAATAAGAAAGCCTTGCTTTCTTTAAAGGACACTCCATGAAACTCACATTCTCCCCGACCTCGCCATTCGCCCGCAAGGTGCGCATTGCCGCGATCGAACTCGGCCTGATCGACAAAATCGAATTCGTCCCCACTACCGTGGTGCCGGGCCAGCCCAACGACGAATATTCGCGCATCAACCCCGTGAAAAAACTGCCGGCGCTGATAACAGACAATGGCGACGTCATCGTGGACTCCTATGTCATCGTCGAATACCTCGACGACCTCGCCGGCGGCGGCAAGCTGATCCCGGCGTCCGGCGCCCTCAGGTGGAAGGTCAAGAGCGATCATTCGCTGCTGCAGGGCATGCTCGATTCGATGCTGCTGTGCCGTTACGAGAACATGGTGCGGCCGGAGCCGCTACGCTGGCAGGCCTGGGCCGACGATCACTGGAATCGCGCGTGGAACGGCATGGCGCATTTCGAGAAACAGACAGAGCGGCTGTCGCGGCCCCTCGACATCGCGCAGATCGCGCTGACTTGCGTGCTCGGCTATGCCGATTTCCGCTTTGCCGATTGCGGCTGGCGCAAGGCCTATCCGAAGCTCGATGCCTTCCACGAAAAAATGCTCACCCGGCCCTCGGTTAAGATCTCGGTGCCGCCGCCGGCGTAGATCATGATCCGATTAAATTGAATCGGATCATGATCTCATCTCTTTGTTTGAGCATGATCTTTTTCGGAAAACCGGTTCCCACTTTTCCGGATCATGCTCTAGTCGGCAGGAGTTGCCATGAGCCTTAAGCTCACCATCGGCGATCTCACCATCCACCGCATCATCGAGCAGGAAACCACCTTCCTGCCGGCACTGGAGATGCTGCCCGGCCTGACGCCGGACCTGCTGGCGGAAAACCGGCCGTGGATGCGGAAGGCGGCCGCGCTCGATGCGCAGGACGTGCTGATCCTGTGTTTTCAGTCCTATGTGGTGAAGACGCCGCATCACACCATTCTGGTCGACAGCTGCATCGGTAACGACAAGCCGCGGCCGACGCGTGCGAATTGGAATATGAAAACCGACGATACCTATATGCGCGCGCTGGCGGCGGCGGGCATTTCCGCAGGCGACATCGATTTCGTGATGTGCACGCATCTACATCCCGATCACGTCGGATGGAATACGCGGCTCGACAACGGCCGCTGGGTGCCGACCTTTCCGAACGCGCGCTACGTATTCGCCAAGAACGAGTTCGATTACTGGACCGAGCAGAACGCAAAGAAACCGGTGCCACCCTTCAATGACAGCGTGCTGCCCGTGGTCGAAGCCAGGCGGGCCGACATCGTGCGCGACGATTACGAAATCGGCGATCATGCGCGCATCCTGCCGACGCCCGGCCACACGCCGGGACACGTCGCGTTCACATTCGGCCGCGGCAGCGACGACGCGGTCGTCAGCGGCGACCTGATGCACTCGCCGCTGCAGGCGCGCTATCCCGAACTATCGATGAAATTCGATGTCGATCAGGCGCAGGCGGCCAGGACCCGGCGCGATTTCCTGGAGCGCTATTGCGACACCGATACGCTGTGCTGCCCCGCGCATTTTCCCTCGCCCTCGACCGGGAAAATCCGCCGCTGGGGCGACGGATTTTCCTGCGCGACGGTCGCGGCGAGCTAGTTAGCAACGCAAGGGCGGTTCAGTCGAACAAATTCGGCGTGTGATTGACGTAAGCGCCCTCAATCGCCAGCATCTTGAGCTTGGTGACGACGCCGCCATTGGCGGAGAAGCCGCCGGGCTTGCCGCCGGCGGCAAGCACGCGGTGGCACGGCACCACGATCGGACAGGGATTGCGCCCGAGCGCCTGGCCGACATCGCGCGACAGCTCAACGCCGCCGAGCCGTTTTGCAATATCGCCATAAGTCATCGTCTTGCCCGGCGGGATGGTGCGCGCGATGTCGTAGACGCCGCGGTTGAATTCGGGAACGTCGTCGAGATCGAGCACGACGTCAGAGAGATCGTTCGGCTTGCCCGCGAGCAGCTCGACGATCCCGTCGATCGCGCTTTGCACCTCACGCGGCGGCGGCGCCTCTGCGAGGTCGCCATGGCGCTGGCGGATGCGGGCCCGGGTCTTGTCTTCATTGGACATCGGCAACTGCACCGCATTGATCCCGCGTTCGCCCCAGACGATGCCGCAGCGGCCGATCGCGGTGTCGAATATCGCAAAATGGTGGCCGGTCATGGCTGGCTCCAAATCCTATTGCCCCAGATTGTGAGCTTGATGCTTGGCCGGAATCTAGGCTTGGAAATTGTTGCTATCCACCCGAATTCCGAGGGGAACTGGGGGTGTCCCACGAAAAACACGCGGATCAGTCCGATGATTTGTCATTTACCCGGCTTGACCCGGTGATCCATCTCCTTCGAGAGACGCTTCTTGCCAAAGAGAGATGGATACGCGGGTCAAGCCCGCGTATGACGTCCAAGGCTCCTTGGCCCACACTTTATGGAATGGGCATCCGGCGATTTCCATGGAATCATGGCTCGCCCAGGACCGCCCTGCTCCATTCCTCGCGAGGCCCCCATGCAAACCCTCCGCGTCAACGGATACGACATGGCCTATCTCGATATTGGCCGGGGCCCGCCGCTGGTGTGCGTGCACGGCTCGCTGTGCGACTTCCGCATCTGGTCGGCGGTGCTCGGCCCCCTGACGCGAAAGCATCGGCTGATCGCGGTGTCCCTGCGGCACTTTTTTCCTGAGCATTGGGACGGCGTCGGCGACACCTATTCGATCGCGCAGCACGTCGACGACGTGATCGCCTTTATCGAAAAGCTGGATACCGGCCCGGTGGGCCTGATGGGGCATTCGCGCGGCGGGCACGTCTCGTTCCGGGTCGCTCAGCGGCGGCCTGATCTGTTGCGAAAACTCGTTCTCGCCGAGCCGGGCGGTGAACTCGATGCTACGCTCGATCCGGCATTCAAGCCCGGGCCCTCACCGCTGGCTGCGAGAATCGCGGCGGCGGCGGAAAAAATCGCGGCTGGCGACGTCGAGGGCGGACTAGCGCTTTTCATGGATGCGCTCGAAGGCCCCGGCACGTGGCAACGGCTGCCGGCGGCGGCGAAGCAGTTGTTGCGCGACAATGCGACGACGCTGATCGGCCAGACCCGCGACAAGCGCCCGCCGTTTTCGAAAGCCGACGCGGAGGCGATCAAGACGCCGACGCTGTTCATCGGCGGCGCGAACACCAAGGGCGCGCTGCCGCAGGTGCTGCATACGCTGGCCGCGCATGTGAAGAGTTCGAAAACCGCGATGATCCCCGGCACCACGCATCCGATGTTCGAACAGGCACCGCAAAAATTTTGCGAGATCGTGCTGGAGTTTTTGGCGGGTTGGTAAACCCCGGCCCCGGTGCTAGTCTTCCCTTCAAACAAAACTACGGGCTTCGCCCCAAAAACGCGAGGAGGAACCTATGAAACTGACCCAGCAGCAGATCGACGATTTCAACCGCGAGGGCTGGTTGTTTCTGCCCGAGTTGTTCAGCCAGGAGGAAGTGAAGCTGCTGGCGCGCGAGGCGGAGCGCATCTACGACACCGACCGCCCGGAGGTATGGCGCGAGAAGAGCGGCGCGCCCCGCACCGCCTTTGCCGCCCATCTCTACAACGAGGCGTTCGGGCTGCTCGGCGCCCATCCGCGCATGATCGATCCGGTGGAGCAGATCTTCGGCGAGAAGGTCTACATGCACCAGTACAAGATCAACGCCAAATCGGCTTTCACCGGGGATGTCTGGCAGTGGCACCAGGATTACGGCACCTGGAAACGCGACGACGGCATGCCGCAGCCGCGTGCCATGAACATCGCGATCTTTCTCGACGAGGTGATGCCGATCAACGGTCCGCTGATGCTGGTGCCGAGGAGC
>VAZH01000443.1 GCA_005884465.1 Alphaproteobacteria bacterium
AAGTACGAGAAATGCGCCGACTGCATGGCGCATTGCGGCTACGAGCCGACCGCGGCGACCGCCGCGCTGAACAGTCCCTTCAAGGCGCTGTGGGTGGCACTGCGCGGCGTGCGGACGACCGGTCCGATGGCGCCCGAGATCGATCTCGATAACCAGCGCCCCGCGCAGTACATCTTCTCGGCAGAAGTGCAGAAGCGTCTGTCAGAAATCCGCCGCGACGAGGCTCTCGCCGCCCAGCAGAAAGCTTCGACAGCCGCGTAGGCTGCGCAGCGCGCGATTAAAGTCGATCCCTGTCGAGACCAGCGAGCGCAGAGTGAGTGGATTGCGCGCGACACCGCGCAGGATCTTGCGCAGATCGATGTCGCCGTTCGGCTTGATCGCTGCCATCACCATCGTCGGCAGAGCGCGACTGGCGGGGTCGCTGATGACGCGCAGAGCCGCGAACGGAAGTCCCACCTCGGCGGCGTAGGCTGCGGCGATATGGCTCTCCATATCGACTGCGGCCGCTCCTGTCTCCGAATGCAGTGCGGCCTTTACGGCCCGGGCGGCGACCACCTGTTCCACGCCCGCGAGACGACCCCTGACAACGCGTCGGCGCCCCAAACCCACGCTGGCGATCATTCCTTCGTTCAGGGCCAGACCGGCCAGCCACCGGGTGTCACCCGCCAGCACTTCGGTCGCCATCACGACATCGCCTGATTTCAATGTGGGATCCAGGCCACCGGCGACGCCGAAGCTGATCACGCCTCTGATCGTCAAGGGGTCAAAGACGGTCAGAAGCGCGCGCAATTGCTGCGGATCGCTACTGCTGCAAATGACGGTCATGCCGGGCCCTGCCGCGATGCGGGCCTCCTGCACCAAGCCAGTCACTATCAACACCGGCCGCGGGTCAATTGGATTGCCCGCGGATGCCCCCGCCCCCAATTTCACATTCCGACCCCTACCACCCTGTTGTTGGTGTTCCTCAGATTCCGATACCGCGCCAACGCCCAGAGCGGAAAGAACTTCGGATAACCATGATAGCGCAGATAAAACACCCGAGGAAAGCCTGTTGCCGTGAAGCGCTGCTCATCCCACAAACCTTTTTCCGTCTGTGTGGCTATTAGGTACTCGACGCCACGCGCGACCGCCGGATGCCCGACCTCCCCCGCCGCCATCAAACCAAGCAAGGCCCATGCCGTTTGCGAGGCGGTCGAGGGCGCATCCTCGAAGCCCTTATAGTCGAGTCGGTAACTGGTGGCATTCTCGCCCCAGCCCCCGTCCTCATTCTGAATCGAGACCAGCCAGGCCACGGCCTTGCGAATCCCGGGGTCCTGATGGTCGACCCCGGCGACGTTGAGCGCGCACAGCGCCGACCACGTGCCGTAAATGTAGTTCATCCCCCAGCGGCCATACCACGATCCCTCCGCAAGCTGGGTCCGGCGCAGATAGGCAATTCCGGCCGCAAGCGCCTTGTTGCTTTGCGCGGTTTCGCCGAGCTGGGCCAGCATCGAGACGCAGCGCGCCGTAACGTCCTCGGTCGGCGGATCGAGCAGCGCGCCATGATCGGAGAACGGAATATTGTTGAGATAATATTCGAGATTGTTGACGTCGAAGGCGGCCCAGCCGCCATCGCGGCTCTGCATGCCCTCGATCCATTCGCGGCCGCGCGCGATCGCCGTATCGTATTCACGGCTTCGGGTGGCTTGCCGCGTGCGATCCATCGCCATGACCACGACGGCGGTGTCGTCGAGGTCGGGATAGTAGGCATTGTTATATTGAAAGGCCCAGCCGCCCGGGCGAACGTCCGGCCGCTTCACGACCCAGTCGCCCTTGATATCCAGCACCTGCTTTGGCAGCAGCCAGTCCAGACCCTGTTTGGCTGGAGCAAATGCCTCCTCACCGCCGGCTTCGATCAGGGCGTGACATGCCAGCGAGGTGTCCCACACCGGCGAGACGCAAGGCTGGCAATAGGCCTCGTGCTCGCCGATCACCAGAAGCCTGTCGAGCCCCCTTCGTGTGATGGCGCGTGGTGGATAGTCCGCGGGTTTGCCCAGCACCTCGTACATCATCACGGTGTTGGCCATCGGCGGGTAGATCGCGCCTAAACCATCTTCGCCGTTCAATCGTTCTTCGATGAATGCAACGGCGCTATCGATCGCGCGCGCACGCAATTTCTTGGGAAACAGCGGCTCGATCACCCGCAATATGGCGTCCAATCCGCGGAACAAGAGAAACCAGCCCCAGTTTTGATGGGGCGCCTTGGCTGTCATTCCGATTGAGTGCGGGTCCTGCAGGAACAACTCATCGACACCGACACTGCTGACATTTTTCGCCTGCGGCTTCAGCGCCGCCAGAACCATCAACGGCACGATCGTGGTCCGCGCCCAATACGAAATCTTGTTGATATGAAACGGCGACCACATCGGCAGCAGCATGATCTCGATCGGCAGCACCGGCGTGCTCCGCCATTTCAGCACCCCGAACATCGCCAGCAAGAAGCGGGTGAAAACGTTGCTGTGGATGGCGCCGCCACGCGACCGGATCGCCTCGCGCGCACGCACCATGTGCGGCGCGTCGACAGAATCGCCGATCATCTTCAGCGCGAAATAGGCTTTCACGCTGGCGCTCATGTCGAAATCGCCGTCGTGTACCAGCGGCCAGCCGCCGTGGGCGCCCTGAACCCGGCGCAGGTAATTCGCGATCTTGGCTTCCAGCACGGCGTCGACCGGCTCGCCGAGGTAATGACGAAGCAGGACATACTCGGCGGGAATGGTGGAATCGGCCTCCAGTTCGAAGACCCAATGCCCATCCGGCTTTCTATAGCCAAGCAATGCCCGCGTTGCCGCCGCGATGCTCGCCTCCAGCGCGCCGTTTTCAATTCCTACTGACTTGTTGACGGAATGCATCTGGCTCGACATCTCCTAGATGAATTGAAATGACCTACCCGGTTATGCCGAAACCGCCTGTGATCTCGATCACGCCCGCCGCATCGCCAGCACCAGATCGGCGGCGCGGTCTCCCGACCGCACCGATCCTTCGATGGTGGCCGGCAATCCTGTATTAGTCCAGTCGCCGGCGAGAAACAGATTTTTCCAGTTCGTGGACGCGCCTGGCCGCAGCGCGTTTTGCTCCGGCGTGGCTTCGAATGTCGCTCGGCGCTCGCGCACAATCTGCCAGGGCGGCAGCTCGCCCCTAACCCCGCCGGCCTTGCAGATGTCCCGCCAGATCGCCTGCGCGAGCTCCTCACGCGGCATATCCACCAGCCGGTCGGCATTGCTGACGGTGACCGACAGGCGCTGCGGAAACGCGAACAGCCACTCAACCAGGCCACCGACAACTCCGAGAATCGGAGGCATGTCTTTCGGCGGATCGAAGCGGAAATGCGCATTCACGATCGCCCGGAATTTGGACGGCGTTTGCAGCTCAGGCAGCAGCGACGAAGCCGCGCGTGGCGGAACGGCCATCACCACGGCGTCGCCGGGTTCTAGAGCGACGGTGTCGTCGCCAAACTTCAATTGCCCAACGCCGTCTGCCGACATGGCGAACTCGCGCAGTTCATGCCCGAACCGGATGCTGGCACCCTTTTCCTGCAACAGCTTGATTGCCGGTTCGATCAGAACCGCGCTCAAGCCGTCGCGTGCAATCAGCGGCCGGCAAGCCTGTCCGCCCGCCAGCAGGGTTTCGCGCACCACCGCGCCGGCAAGGCCGGCGGACCCTTCGGGCGGGTCGACGTTCAACGCTGCAAGCAGCAGCGGCTGCACCAACCGCTGATAGAGCGTTCCCTCGCAGCGGATGGCATCCCCGACCAGTTTGCTTGGCGCCGCCCAGATCAGAGGCATCAGTGCGAGGTAATCGAGCAGGCCGGTGTCGGGCACACGGCGGGCCCCATCGAATACCCACAGCGGCAGCCGGCCTTCTCCGAGGTCGAGCTGCCAACGCTGGCCCGTGCCGAGATCAACGAACGGAAATTGCGCGCGCTTGGGCCCGACCAGTCCCGCTTCGGTGCCGATCGATCGTGCGTAAGCCAGTGCGTGGCGGTTGCCCGAGAGCAAAAGATGATTGCCATTGTCGATAGTCAGGTTGGTCGCCGCGTCGTAATACGACCGGCAACGGCCGCCGGCCTGTTGCGTAGCCTCGTGGACATGCACCTTGAAATTCGCATTCGCCAGTCGAACGGCCGCCGAGAGGCCCGAAATTCCAGCGCCGATGATGTGGACCGTGTTCTGCATCAGATGAAAGCGTAGCGCAGAACAATGGCGATGCGGGCCATCTTGTTGAGGCGAACCGCCGTGCGCGGCGGCGCGAACCCTCGCCCGACCAGCAATTCCAGGATCGCACGATAATATTTCGACATGATCCTGGGTGCGCGCACCACCCGCCGCGGATTGCGGTCCATCACCTCGTCGGCTTTCTGAAAATGTATCCGCGCACGCTCGACCAGCGGCGCGCATGCTTTCGGCAACGCCGGATCGGCGATGACCTTCAGGGGATCGAAATCGGTGATCCCGGCGTGCAGCAGCGCTTCGCGCGGCACGTACAGCCGGCCGATGGCCGCATCTTCATCGACATCGCGCAGGATATTCGTCAATTGCAGCGCACGACCAAGGTGGTGAGCGAGCAAGATGCCGTCGTCCCGCGCCAGACCGAACACCCGCACCGACAAGCGTCCGACAGCGCTCGCGACGCGGTCGCAATACAGGTCGAGCGTCGCAAGATCGGGCGCCCTGATATCCTGCGGCACATCCATCTCCATGCCATCGACGACGGCCAGAAAATCCTCGCGCTGCAGGTCGAATCTTCGGATCGACGCGACGTAATCTTGCAAGCGCGCGGGCGGACGGTCCTGGTACAGCGCGTCGATATCGTCACGCCATTGTTGAAGCGCCGCCAACCGTTCGGTCCGCGGACCATCGGAATCGGCGATGTCGTCGACCTGCCGGCAAAAGCTGTAGATCTGAAACATCGCCTCGCGCTGCTCGCGCGGCAGAATGCGCATCGCCGCGTAGAACGAACTGCCGGAAGCCGATGTCCCGTAATTCGCGTTGGCTGCCGCCGCCTCAAGCGTCATGCGCCGGCCGCCGGCTTGGACACAGGCCGCCGTCCCACCGCCCGGCGGGTCATCTCGCTCGCCACCCCGGCGACGCTGTAGGTCAGCAGTTCAATCGGGCGCAGATGCACGGTCTCGCTGAGGGGATCGCGTATTTTCAGAAGATGAACGATCTTGTCGGCGAAAGTCTGGATCACCGAAATCTCGAGCCCGAGCCGAAAATCTTTCACCTCGGCGCTGAGCGATCTGCCTTCATTGAGTAGACCCTCGGTCCGCGCCGCGAGCGAATGCAGGCATTGCAGCAGGGCTGCCGATGCCCGCCCCTCGGCGAGCGCCTCGACGGAAGCCCTCGCAGCGGTCAGCGCGTCAAGTGGAAGATAGACGCGATTGAGAGCTCTATAGTCTTTGCCGCAGTCCTGAAGGTGGTTGTTGATTTGCAGAGCGGCGCATAGCGCGTCCGAGGCCGCCCAGGTCGACATACTCTCGCCGTGGACGTCGAGCACGAACCGGCCGACCGGCATGGCCGAATAGCGGCAATAATGGATCACTTCGTCCCAGTTTTCATAACGAAGCTTGGTGACATCCATCCGGAACGCGGTCAGAACATCGAGCGCGTGGCCCGGCGGCATCGAACGCTGCGCCAGCGCGCGGCGCAGATTGACGGCCTCGGGCTGGCTGTCGCCCCGGCCCAGCAGTTCGGCTTCGAGCAGATCGAGATAGTCGAGCTTTTGGCGCTCACCGAGCGTTGCATGATCGGCGATATCGTCGGCGGTTCTGACGAAATTGTAGAACGCCAGGATCAGCGCCCGG
>VAZH01000421.1 GCA_005884465.1 Alphaproteobacteria bacterium
TTCGCCGAATCGTTGAAATATTCAAAGGGTGTTGCGGTCTTGAACCAAAGGGTACCTGGTGTCCCCTTAGGAACCGGTTGCATGTCTTCGTCCAAAACATGCAGATCGCCAAGCATGACCTTGCCAACCGTTCCGCGATGGGCAAGCCATTGGTTGCTGTCGCAGGCAGCGAACCCCAATCCCTCGGTCGCGCCGTAATATTCGTGGATGATCGGTCCCCACCACTCAATCATCTGCTCCTTGACTTGCGCGGGGCAGGGCGCGGCGGCATGAATGACGATTTCGAGGGACGATAGATCGTAACGGGACCGCACGGCCTCCGGCAGCTTCAGCATGCGCGAGAACATTGTAGGCACAAGCTGGCTGTGGGTTGGTTTGTATTTTTCGACCAGCTGTAGGTAACGCTCGGGATCGTAGCTTTCCATAATGATCGCGGTACCCCCGTTGCGGATGACGAGATTAACTGCGGCCTGCGGCGCCGAGTGATAGAGCGGGGCAGGCGACAGATAGACCAGTCCTTCGCGATAGCGCCACAGTTTCTGAAGGAAATCGAACAGTGGGAGCTGCTGCGATGGCGGCTGTTCGGGCAACGGCCGGATGATGCCCTTCGGCCGGCCGGTGGTTCCCGATGAATAAAGCATCGCCGTACCGACCGACTCGTCCGAGATCGGCGTGGCGGGAAAGCCCGATGTCGCGTCGTCAAGATTACGAATGCGGCCGCCGTCGCTCGGTCCGTTCACCACCAGGCTGACCTCGATCTTCGGGCACTGGCGCAACGCCTCGATGGCGACTGCGCGCATGGCCTCGGAAAAGATCAGAACCTTGGATTCACTGTTGTTGACGATATAGGCCAGTTCATCCGCAGTCAGAAACGAGTTTATGCATGTGAAATAAAGGCCCGATCGCTCGCCAGCGCCGCAGCATTCGATGTAACGCGCGTTGTTTTCCATAAAGATAGAATAATGGTCCAGGCGTTCCAGGCCACGGCTTCGAAAAAAATGCGCAAGCCTGTTGGTGCGTGCCTCGAGCTCGGCATAACTAATTGCTTCGCCAGACTGCGCCATGATAAAGGCCGCCTGGTCGGCTCTCAGCTTCGCATGATTGCCTGGATACATTGCTGTCGCTCCCTTTGATTGTGTTTGTGCCGAATTGATTCCGGTCTATGTAGAAAATCGAACTTTCATGCCCGCGGGTTGCTTGCCAGAAACGCTGCGCTGTTGTTGTTGAAGAAACCCGATCCGGATAGCGCCTGTCCGCCATCGACCCACAGCGACGTACCAGTGATGTAGGCCGCGAGCGGCGAGGACAGAAACGCCGCAGCTTGGCCAATTTCCTGCGTCATGCCCAAGCGGCGCAGCGGGATGCTCTGAATGAAGTTCCTACTGTCAGCCTCCGATGAAATCCGTCGCATCCCTTCGGTATCCTCAATGAAGCCCGGAATGATGCTGTTGGAGCGAATACCGTATGGTCCCCACTCCAGCGCTAGATTCTTCATCAACATCTCGACGCCGGCTTTCGCCGGGCCTACGTGAGCCTGATAGGCGTGGGCCATGTGCGCCATCGGCGCCGTGATGAAAATGATGGAGCCGCGCGTCCGCTTCAATTGTTCGAAGGCGATGCGGCTGGCATTGAACGACCCCACGAGGTCTATGTCGATGACGGTCTTAAAGCCATTGAACGAAAGATTTTCGCCCTGGACGAGAAAATTGCCCGCAGCGCCGCAAACCAGAATGTCGATGTCGCCGAGAGCGTCGCGGGACACGTTCATTGCTGACTGGAGTTGTTCCGGCACGCGGACATCCGCCGACGTCGCCGATACCTTCGCGCCGAAGTCGCGTAAGCCGGCTGCCGCAGCATCGAGCCGTTCCTGCGAGCGTCCACACATGCCGATACTGGCGCCGAGTTCCGCAAAGCTGCGAGCGATCCCCAAATTGATCCCGCTTCCGCCTCCGGTGACAAAGACGGTCTTCCCCGAGAAGAGATCGTGCGGAAGAACGTCTCGTCCAACTGACTTCAAAGCACTCATTTTGTTGCTCTCCGCATCCGGAATCTCGCCGATGACCGTCAACTCACGCCGTCTCGCCGCCAAAATAGGGTGGTTTGCCCGTCGTCCATGTTTCGCCCCAGAGCTGGCCGCCGCCGTCCACAGTCAGCGTTTCGCCAGTCACGAATCCGCCGGACGGTCCGGCGAGATAGACGCAGGCTTCCGCGATATCCCAAGCGGAGCCTGCACGCATCATGGGGTTTGACCGCGGGTAGGCAGCCCGTGCTTCCGGGGAATAGACGTTCCAGCCCTCGGTCTCAATCGCGCCTGGTGCGACGCAATTGACACGGATTTTCAGTGGCGCCCACTCGACTGCGACGCTCCGCGACAGGCCGATGACTCCGGATCGGGCGGCGATGCTGTGCACGATGCCATAGAGCCCGTGTGTGGTAACGACCACGATATTTACGATGCTGCCGGGACGCTTGGCGTCGCGCCAGTGCTGCGCGGCTGCCTGCATCATGTACCAGGTGCCGTTGAGATTGGTGTCGATGACGGCTTTCCAGCCCTTGACCGAGACATCGATCGCAGCCTTCGGAAACTGGCCGCCTGCGCTGTTGATCAGACTATCGACGCGGCTCTCAATCTTCCAGATTGCGTCAAACAGCGCTTGGACAGCATCCGGCTCCCTGATATCTGTTGCGTATGACGAAACCTTCAGCGCGCGCTGCGTCATGCGTGCCGTCAGGGCGTCAAGCTTGGTTTGATTGCGGCCCACTAGGACCACATGCGCGCCAAGCCGCGCGAACAGCCACGCGATCGCGCGCCCAATTCCGCCTGTCGCGCCGGTCACCACTACGACCATATCCTTCAGCGCATCAGATGCGAACACCGTGCGTTGAATGGCGAGCTCGTCGTCCGTGAGGCCGAACATTTCCGGTGGCGGCTGAGAATTGGCGTCGGCCTGTTCAGGCGACATTGCGACCGCCGTCTTTCAGCAATTCGCCAGCGATGATCATCTTGCGGACCTCCGTGGTGCCCGCACCGATTTCGAGCAGCTTGATTGACCGGAACAGCCGATTGATTTCCGACTCCCAGATATAGCCGCTGCCGCCATGGATCTGCACCGCTTTGTCGAGCACCGCATGACATGCTTCAGCCGCGTACATCACTGAGGCTGCGGTCAATTTATGAATGTCACCGCGACCGCCGCCACGGACTTCCAGCGACGCTGCTTCTGCCAGCGTGCGGTAAGTGAAGGTTCGCATCGTCTCGACTTGGACATACATGTCGGCGAGCATCGACTGCACCATCTGGAACGAGCCGATCGGCTTGCCGAATTGCTGGCGGGTCTGCGCGTAATCGATAGATAGCTCCAGCGCCCGTTCTGAAATGCCGAGGCACAGAGGGGAGATCATCGCGCGTTCGAGGTCCAGTCCGCTCATCACGATGGACACGCCGTTATTTTCGCTCCCGACGAGATTTTCCGCAGGCACCCGGCAATCCTCGAAGACGAGTTCGGCGGTCTGGCTGCCGCGATATCCCATCTTTTTCAGCTTCTGCGCGACTTTGAAGCCCGGAAAGTCCTTTTCGATGATGAAGGCCGATATTCCGTACGCGCCTTTAACGCGAGCGGTCTTGGCGTAGACGAGGAGGACGTCGGCGACA
>VAZH01000422.1 GCA_005884465.1 Alphaproteobacteria bacterium
GCCTCAAAGCCCCGTATATCCAGCCTTCACCGGATCGTTGCTGCCATCGAGTTCGCGTAAATAGGTCAGCCCGCATACCGTCAGGCGATTCATGTCCTTTTCACCGGCCTCGAACAATGTCGTGACATACTCCGTCACCTTGACGCGGGCCTCGTCATTGGCGGCGGCACGGCGGTTCATCAAGAGATCATAGGTCTGCATGATGCGGTCGATGGCAGCTTCCATGGATTTCTTTCGGCTGTTGATCAGGCGGGCTGTCGCTCAAACAAGCTCGGATTCGAATTGCGTGATCGCCTTGTTGGCGAGCCTGATCTTGTTGGATTCGCCGCGCTGAAACAACGCGACGATGATTTGAAGCAGCCGTTCGTCGGTGACAAAGCTGTCGCTGATGGCGCCGGTCTGGCGAAGATAGTTCGAGGCGATCGCATAGGCGTCGCCGACTACCTCCACGCTCATAATCCGCAATCCGCGCTCGACCAGCATGAGCTCAGTCCTTCCGATACGGATATTAAAGCGCAACCCCCGGCACTGGTTCCGCCGCAGAAGCCTGTTTTTGACCACCAAAAACAAAACGCACCGGCCCGAAAACCGGGTCGATGCGCTTGGGGAAGTTGTCTTTTTGGTGGCTGCCGGTCTTTTCAAAGCGCCGGCTTGGCCGTTTTGTCGTGGGTCGAGAAAGTCTCAGAGCCGATACAGGATCTGGTCGGTCCAGAACCGCTCGAGCCGGTGCAGCGACTTGTTCAGGGTCGCGAACTCCTCGTTCGAGATGCCGCCGACCTGTTCCACGGTCTTGACGTGCTTCTGATAGAGCGCGTCGACGATGCGGCGGATTTCCTGGCCCTGCGCGGTGAGGCGGATGCGGACCGAGCGACGATCGACGCGCGAGCGCTGATGATCGAGGAAGCCGAGTTCGACCAGCTTCTTCAGATTGTAGGAGACATTGGAGCCGAGGTAATAGCCGCGCGTGCGCAATTCGCCGGCGGTCAATTCCTTGTCGCCGATGTTATAGAGCAATAACGCCTGCACCGAATTGATGTCGGCGCGGCCGCGGCGATCGAATTCATCCTTGATGACGTCGAGCAGGCGGCGATGCAGCCGCTCCACCAAAGTCAACGCCTCGAGATAGAGCGACTGCACCGGAGCCTGGCCGGCAGCACGTTCAGCGGGTTCTACCGCCGTTGCAACGGCTTTGATCATGACACTTCCCCTGTTGTCGTTTTTGTCGACTTATTCGACGAAACTTTTGTCCCGCCTGATAGCTTCAACTTAAGGGGGCGGTTTGAAGATCAGCTTAAATAAGACAATAAAGAGATCATGAATTTAAGACAGTGAATCGCGGATTAAGCCCATGGACAAAGGACTTTTCGCAACCTTTCATTGACGGTGCACCTCTCCTGTTCACGCTTCGTTGGCGCTCGCTGTCGCATATGGAAACAGCGTCGTTCGAATTCGAAACTCTTGCGTAACGGGTATGGCGGCCGCCTTAAGGTGACCCAAAAGTTACCGCAAAACTTTTCCGAAAATTTTATCCAACCACGTGAATTTTCGCGGGGCGGCGTATTTCAGCAGAGTTATGGCGGCCGTTCGCGCGCGGCCATCCACGCCAGCGCCAGATAGGCCGCCAGCATCAGGGCTTCCAGGCCGACGACCGTGAGGCTGCCGCCATAGATTCCGGGAAACATCAGTTCGATCACCGCCATCGATACCACGGTGGTCAGCCACACCACCGCGCCCCAGGGCGTCGCGAGCCACAATCCGACCGCGGCAACCAGTTCGATGACCGCGAAATAGACGGTGGCGGTCTGCCAGGCCATCGGCTGGTTTTCGAAGGCATCTTCCTCGCCGCCGATAAAGCCCGTGACCTGGGCCCAGTGATAGAGACCCTTGGCCACCGAGATCACCGCCATGATGCGCAGGAAGAATACCAGCCGCCGGGTCCACGCATTGTCTTCCGTTTCGATCCGCTCCGACGAGATCGCCGCCACCGACATGGCATTGTCCCGCGACTGGTCGCGCGATGGGGTTTCAGACATGGCAAACGCTGTTCATGATCGGGAACTGTTCTTCATTGCACGAACTCATGGGCCCTCGGCGCGGCAAAATCAATCCGGGCCGGAGATGGCCGGGAAGCTCCTTAAGCCTTGCGGCAAGTCAAGGCTGCGGTGACGGAAGCCATACAAGGTGTTAGGATTGGAACCGGTCCAATCCGGTCTGCCGCCTTTCGGAGATACAATCACATGGCGATCAAATTCGGGCGTCCGATCGAAATGCGCGACGCGCCGCGGCGGGACGCCCTCCTCCCCGGCCCCGGGCTCGATCTGGTGGTTCGCCCGCGCCGCAATCGGAAAGCCGAATGGGCGCGCCGGCTGGTACGGGAAAACGTTCTCACCACGGACGACCTGATCTGGCCGCTGTTCGTGGTCGATGGCCACAACAAGCGCGCGGCCGTCGCTTCAATGCCCGGCATCGACCGGCTCAGCGTCGATCAGGCGGTGCGCGATGCCGAGCGCGCGCTAAAACTCAACATTCCCTGCATCGCGCTGTTCCCCTACACCGAGCCCTCATTGCGCGACGAGCACGGCTCCGAAGCGGTCAATCCAGACAATCTCGTCTGCAAATCGGTGCGCGCGATCAAGAAGGAATTTCCGGGCCTGGGCGTGCTCTGCGACGTGGCGCTCGATCCCTTCACCAGCCACGGTCATGACGGCCTGATCGAGGACGGAAAAATCCTCAATGACGAGACGGTTGCGGTGCTGGTGCGCCAGGCCCTGGTGCAGGCCGAGGCCGGCTGCGACATCATCGCGCCGTCGGACATGATGGACGGCCGGGTCGGCGCCATCCGCGAAGGGCTCGACGCCGCCGGATTCCTCGACGTGCAGATCATGTCGTATGCGGCGAAGTATGCCTCGGCCTTCTACGGCCCGTTCCGCGACGCCATCGGCTCAGCGAAGACGCTGACCGGCGACAAGCGCACCTATCAGATGGACAGCGCCAACTCCAACGAGGCCTTGCGCGAGGTCGAACTCGACATCGCAGAGGGCGCCGACATGGTGATGGTGAAGCCGGGGATGCCCTACCTCGACATCGTGCGGCGGGTCAAAGACACCTTTGCGATGCCGACCTTCGTCTACCAGGTGTCCGGCGAATACGCGATGATATCAGCCGCCGCCGGCAATGGCTGGATCGACGGCGAGCGGGCGATGATGGAAAGCCTTTTGGCGTTCAAGCGCGCCGGCGCCGACGGCATCCTCACCTACTTCGCAGCCCAGGCGGCGGAAAAGCTGAAGGCGGAAAGGCGGAAACCTAACGAATGTCTTTCCGGGGCGCGGCGAAGACGCGAACCCGGAATCTCGAGATTCCCCGATGTGCAATTGCACATCTGAGGTCTGGTCCTTCGGACCATCCCGGAATGACGGCTAGTAGCGCTCTTGCGGCCGGGAACCGGCATTCCCATGTCTCGCTGCGGGAATACACAGTCGGGAGGACTGATGATGTCTTACAGCGGTTCGGGTGACACGGGCGCCTGGCGCAACGACGGCGGAGTCCCGCCGCATGCCTTCGATCCCTGGACGCAGCCCGAATTGTTTCGCGGCGTGCTGACGCGGCGGGTGTTCGCGTTCCTGATCGACCTCGTGGTGCTTTCGATTCCAGTGATACTTGCTTACGTGTTCATCGCCGTGTTCGGGCTGATCACGCTGGGATTGGGTTGGCTGCTGTTTTGGCTGGTGTGGCCGGCCTCGGTGATCTGGGCCATCATCTACTATGGTGCATCGCTGGGCGGGCCGCATTCGGCCACGCTGGGCATGCGCGTGATGGATCTGGAACTGCGCACCTGGTACGGGGCGCCGGGCTATTTCGTCCTCGGCGCCATGCATGCCGTGCTGTTCTGGATTTCGGTGTCGATGCTGACGCCGCTGGTTCTGTTGATCGGCCTGTTCAACAGCCGCCGGCGGCTGTTGCACGATCTCATTTTGGGAACCATGGTTATCAACAGCTCGGTCCGTACTCCGGTAGCGCAACCGGCGCGAACCCTCTGAGGCACCCGTCCGACTTAGGGCAAACGGTTTGTTCCTTTCGGCAAACCCAATTGACCGTCAGGCTCGGCGGCGCGATGCTACTGCCTGAAGCTGCTTCGGAGCCTGACGATATCCCGTGACCCAACACTCGCGTGACACTCCTCAATTTTACCTGACGGCGCCCTCGCCCTGCCCCTATCTGCCGGGCCGGCATGAGCGCAAGGTGTTCACGCATCTGGTCGGCGACAAGGCCGGCGATCTCAACGATCTGCTCACCCATGGCGGCTTCCGCCGCAGCCAGTCGATCGCCTACCGGCCGGCCTGCGACCAGTGCCGCGCCTGCGTTTCGGTTCGGGTCATCGCCAACGAGTTCCGCCCCTCGCGCAATTTCAGGAAAATCCTCGCCCGCAACGCCGACATATCAGGCGAACAGCGCAGCGCGGTGCCGACGTCGGAGCAGTATTCGGTGTTCCGCGCCTATCTCGACGAGCGCCACCGCCATGGCGGCATGGCGGACATGACCGTGCTGGATTACGCGATGATGGTGGAGGATAGCCATGTCGAAACCCGCATCATCGAATATCGCCGGCGGGGTGGCGATCCCGGCGCGACCGGGCGCGGCGACGAACTGGTGGCGGTGGCGCTGACCGACGTGCTCAGCGACGGGCTGTCGATGGTGTATTCGTTCTTCGAACCGTCCGAGGAAAATCGCTCGCTCGGCACCTTCATGATCCTCGACCACATCACGCGCGCCAGACGACAGGGACTGCCTTACGTCTATCTCGGCTACTGGATCGAAGGCTCGAAGAAGATGGACTATAAAGGCCGCTTCCTGCCGCAGCAGCGCCTTGCCCCCAGTGGCTGGATGCGCATCGAGGCCTCGGGCGAAGTGCCGACCGAGCCGCAGGACTAGATTCTAAGCCGGGCGCACCGCGTCGCTCCTTAGTTGATCGTCATATCCCGCGTTAGTTGATCGTCATACCCCGCGAAAAGCGAAAGCGGGGTATCCAGTGCACCGCGGCCCTTCGAATCAATCACAGGCGTCTTTGAAATGCTGGCTCGCCCGGTCAAGCCGGGCGATGACACTAGTAGTCACCCCCGCACGAAATCGAACACCAGTTTCGCGTTCAGGCATCGTGAGCCAGCGCGGCGCGACGAACGGCCCCATCTTGGGCCGGCTCGCCGTGAACATCACCAGCGGCACCACGGCGAACGGCAGCTGCAGGCTCAGCACCACCTGGCTGAAGATCAGCAACTGGCCCGTCGCCTTTTCTCCGGCCCAGATCGTCACGATGACAGCGGGAACAATGGCGATCATCCGCGTCACCATGCGCCGCAGCCATGGCGCGATGCGCAAGTTGAGAAAGCCCTCCATCACGATCTGGCCTGAGAGCGTGGCGGTAATGGTCGAGTTGAGCCCACAACACAGAAGCGCGATTGCAAACAACGTCGGCGCCATGGTCGAGCCCAGCAATGGCGCCAGAAACGCGTGGGCCTGATCGAGCTCCGCAACGTCGGTCTTGCCGACCCGATGAAACGTCGCCGCGGCCAGGATAAGGATCGAGGCGTTGATGATCAACGCCAGGCACAACGCGATCGAGGACTCGATGGTCGCAAGCGTGATCGCCTCGCGCTTTTCGGCGATGTTGTCGCCATAACCGCGCGTCTGCACCAACCCGGAATGCAGGTAGAGATTATGCGGCATCACGGTGGCGCCGAGAATGCCGAGCGCGAGATACAGCATCTCGCGGTTGGCTAAAATGTCCGTGGTCGGCGCAAAGCCTCGGAGCACCGCGCCCCAATCGGGATCGGCCATCGCGATCTGTATCGCGAAGCAGGCCGCGATCACGCCCAGCATCGCCACCACGAAGGCTTCTATCCAGCGAAACCCGAACGCCTGCAGCGCCAGAATGAGAAATACGTCGGCGGCGGTAATGATCACCCCGAGTTCGAGCGGAATGTGGAACAAGAGATTGAGGCCGATGGCGGTGCCGATCACTTCGGCGAGATCGGTGGCGGTGATGGCGATTTCGGCCGACAGCCAAAGCGGCCACGACACCCAGCGCGGAAAGGAATCGCGGCAGGCCTGCGCCAGGTCACGTCCGGCGCCGACGCCGAGCCGCGTGCACAGCGACTGCAAAATGATCGCCATCACATTGGAGAGCAGCGCGACCGTCAGCAGCGCGTAGCCGAACTTGGAACCGCCGGCGAGCGAGGTCGCCCAATTGCCGGGATCCATGTAGCCGACAGCCACCAGATAGCCGGGGCCCAGGAACGCCAGCAGCTTGCGCCAGAACGACCCCTGTTTGGCCGTCTGCACGGAGGCAAACATGCCCGCCAGCGAAGGTTCGCCCCGCTCAGTGCGCCAGCCTGGAGCCAGCGCAGGGCTGGGGGCGGCCTCAGACGGGGGGTCGGCAGGTATTCCGGGTGCGCGCGCGTCCATTCCGGCAAGATAAGGAGATTCGCTCTTATTGCAACTCATTTGCAAGTGCATCTGGGGTGCGAGGCGCCGGAGCTTGTCGGGAAGCGGGTGGGTTTGGCCGCACCCGGGTCGGACAATAGCGGCAGACCGAAAGGAATAAGTCATGTCCGCGACCGACGCGCCCCGCTTGCCGCCGACCTTCAACCGTCTGGCATGGTCCAATCTCGCCGCACAGTCGGCCGAGCAGATCGCGCTCGCCGCAGCCCCGATCGTAGCGGTACTGTTGCTCGGCGTCGGCGAAGGCCAGACCGGGGTGCTGCAGACCGCGCTGACGCTGCCGTTTATCCTGTTCGCGATCCCCGCCGGCCTGCTCGCCGACCGATTTTCGCGGCGCTGGCTGATGGCCGGCTCCGAAGCCCTGCGCGCCGCGGCGTTGCTCGGAATTCTCGTGCTGATCTGGCTCAAGCTGTTGACGCTGCCCCTGCTCGCGCTGCTTGGTTTTATCGCGGTCTGCGGAACGGTCGCCTACAGCGTGGCGGCGCCCGCATTGGTGCCGTCGCTGGTATCGCCTGATGCACTGCCAGCGGCCAATGCCCGGATCGAATTGGCGCGCACGGTCGCGTTTGCCAGCGGACCGGCGCTCGGCGGCGTGCTGGTGGGATGGGTGGGCGCGGCGCCGGCCTTTGGGTTTGCCGCGGCACTGTCCATCATGGCGGTGGTGCTGCTGTCCGGGATCTACGAGCCGGCGCGCGCCCCCGCGCCGCGACGCCATCCGCTGCAGGAGATCAGGGAAGGCGCCGCATTTGTGTTGCATCATCCGCTGCTGCGTCCGGTGTTTGTGACGCAATTCATCTTCAACACGGCTTCCTTCCTGTTGCTGGCGGTGTTCGTGCCCTATGCGGTGCGTCATCTCGGACTGTCGGCGACCGGTGTCGGCGCCACGCTCGCAATGTACGGCGTCGGCATGGTAGTCGGCGCACTCCTGGCGACGCGGATGATGCGACGGCTCGCCTTCGGTACCGTGATCGGGCTTGGGCCGGTGACCGGCCTTGTTGCTGCCGCCGTGATGGCGCTGACCACATTCGTTCCGACGCCGTGGCTTGCGGGTTTGAGCTTTTTCCTGCTCGGCGCAGGTCCGATCCTCTGGGTGATCAGCACCACGACATTGCGCCAATCCGTGACCCCGCCAAGGCTGTTGGGGCGGGTGTCCGCCATCAACATCATGAGCTATGGCGCGCGCCCGCTCGGCTCCGCGCTCGGCGCCATTATGGCGCCGAAGTATGCCTCTATCTCGCGGCCGCGATCTTCGGCGCCCAGGCGCTGGTGATCCTGATGTCGCCCGCGGTCGCGCTGGCGCAGCAGCCGGAGATGATCGGCGACGGTCCCGAGGCGCTGCGGGCCTGCTGAGGGCTGCAACACGAACGACCAATGGCTCCCTTCGTCATGGCCGGGCTTGTCCCGGCCATCACGTCTTGCTTGTTGTTTCAAGAAGTAAGTCCTTGCCATTATCATGAAGTAAGACGTGGATGCCCGGCACAAGGCCGGGCATGACGGAGTAAAATATTCCAAACCTGCTATTGGCCGCTCCCCCGCCTCATTTTATATGATAGTTATCATGTCATT
>VAZH01000423.1 GCA_005884465.1 Alphaproteobacteria bacterium
GCAAAGCCCTTGCGAAAGGTCGGATCGAGCAAGAGACCTTTCGGGCGTTTGGCATACATGCCGGCGACATTGGCATCCGCATCCCAGGCGGAAGAATGCCTGATGCCGCGGAAGCGGCCGTTACCGGCGGCCACTTCCGCTTCGAGAACGGGGCGGGCGGCGTCGCCGAGCAGCAGGTTGACGTGGCTGACGATGCCGGCGCAGATCGCGGCCGGACCATAGCCGCCGCTGGCGCTCATCGCGGCGACGCCATTGGCGAACTCGACTTCGCCGACGGGCCGGAACGCCTCCGGTCCGTAAGCGCGATACATCGAGCGGCAATCGACATAGACGGTCGCAATGATGTTGTGGCCGGACGCGATGTCTTCAGCCATCTCCTCGATCAGATAACGCTGGCCGCCGCGATCCCATAAATGGTGATGCGGGTCGACGATGGGGCGCGCCGGATCGATGATTTCTTCCCTTCGCAATGCCAGCCAGTCTTCGCGCGGATCGGCATAGAGGCCGCTTTTTGAGGCGGGGGCATCGCTGGCGGCGGCCATGGATCGTCACTCCCTGAACATTGTTATTGGCAGGATCGCTGGACCCGTTGGCTCCTCAAACCCCGTCGAGAATGATGACCGTCGGCGTGCCCGGCAGCGAATCCCGCGAAATCTTCAGGGTTCGCGCGGTCCGCATATCGATCTCGAACTGCTGGCCGATCCGGCGCATGAAGTCGTCGAGCGGGGTCATGAAGCGATGCATCGGCAGCACGACGGAGGCGCGCAGCCGCCGCGTGATATCCGAAATGCCGTCGAGCGACATGGTGTAAGTACCGTCAATCGGCACCATCACGATGTCGAGCCGGCCGATCGCCGCGTAATGGCTTTCGTCGAGCTTGTGATGCAGGTGCCCGAGATGGCCGATGCAGAGACCTGCGACCTCGAATATGAAGATCGAATTGCCGTCCTTGATCATCTCGCCGTTCGAATCGTCGCCGTAATAGCGCCTGATGTCGGTTGTCACATTGCGGATCAACACATCGCCGAGGCGGAGCGCGATTTGTGCCGGCTGTCCGTCATCGCCCCAGCCGTGCAGCACATGCGGAATGCGGGAATCCGGAAATAGCGAATAATGCGTGCTGTGCGCGCGATTCATCGTGACGACATCCGGCAGGCGCCCCGTCGTGTAGGCACCACTATAGTCGGTCGCGATCCGCACTCCTGCGGGCGTTTCGATGTAATAGGTCGAATGGCCGGCATAGGTGATCGCGACCTCGTCGATCTTTGCCGCAGCCGAGCGAAGGCTTACCGGCGTTGCGCGCGGTGGCGCGTTCGTCATCGCAAGACATTCGCTGCTGCGCGAGGCATCCTGGGCGGCAGCCGGTATGATCAGCTGACACAGCAGGGCAAACGCGGCGGAAAAAGATCGCAACATGGCGGGGGTCCATGGTCCGGCAGCGCCACACTGTATCGCGCAATCCCGCCGCGGCAATCACTTGTCCGAGAGGCGCGTTGCCTCTGCCGATCCACCGATCACGCCCGCCGCGGACTGATCTTCCAGGTAGCTGCGAGGATGCCGGCGGTCATCAACCCCGTGACAGGCGCGACAAGCGGGACAGCCAGCGTCAGCACCGCGGTCGCGGCCCATCCGATCGAGGAAAAGGCTTCGGCAAACGTCGCCAGCCGCGACGAGGTCTGGCGGCGGCGAAACTGGCTGCGCCGTGCCTGCGCCCGAAACCAGAGCTGGATCGCGGTCGCCGATGTGGAGGCGACGATGACGCCGGCCGCGGTGACCGCCGCCTGCAGCGGCGAGGCAAACAACAGGGCTGCGACCAGCGGCGCAAAAATCACGCCAATCGCGATCAGCACCACTTCGATTTTAGCCCGGATGACCCGCGAGGCCGGCAGCGGTGCGGTCGCCACCAAATCGGCGGCGTCTTCGCCCGAGATCGTCAGCCATGCAAGTCCGCCTGCGAGCTGGCCTGCCGCCATCACGATGACCGGCGTGATCAGCACGATGGCCAACGAACCGTCGGCAAAGCTTCGCCATAGCAATAGCGCCGGCGGCACCAGATAAAGCAGCTGCATCAGGGTCTGCGACACCAACCACGGGTCGCGCCGCAGCAGCACGAATTCCTTCCGCCGCAGCGCCTGTTGCCGCGAACTCGCGCGAAACGCGGTCGCGCGGGAGCGCTGACGGGCCGGCGCGGCATTCGCCGAGGCGCGGACGACGATGTCGGCAAACCCCGGCGAGAATATCGCCATCGAGGCGCCAAGCAGGACGAGGCCGCCCGCCAACAAGAGCAGCAGCGCTTCGCCGTCGCCAAGCGCGGCGCGCGCGGGCCACCAGACGATGCTCTCGGTGTCCGGTGCGAATGCTGTCGCGGCATCGGAAGTCAGAACCGCGAACCGCGACAGCGTACTGTAGGACAGGATCGCGGCGATCTGCAGCGCGATGACGAAACCGGCGCCGATGATCGCGGCTAAAATTTGCGCCGCCAGCCGCGTCCGGCTCGGACCGATCAATCGAAACAACACGATCGTGACTGCAATCGCAACCGCCGCCGCTGACAATCCAATCGCCATGACGACGCCGTAAGCTGAAAACCATCTGACGCCACCACCGATCACGAGAACGTCCACGAAGGGCGTCGACAACGACAGCGCCATCCCGGTCACCGACAGCGCGATCGCCGCGATGCGAACCGAGAATACGTTGGCTAGCCGGACCGGCGACGACATGATCAGATCGAGATCGGCG
>VAZH01000439.1 GCA_005884465.1 Alphaproteobacteria bacterium
TGAAAACGGCGTGGCATCGATGTGGCGACGCTGCCGGGCGCTGGCCGCGTCAGCAACCGTCAACGCGGCAACGGCAACGATCACACAGATAAGGATGCGCCGGAGCATGAAATGGCCCTGAAATGCGATCCAACTATAATGATGCCAACAAAATTATGTGCAAGGCAGGTGGGATCAAGTCGTCGTCATCACCCGCCACCGGGTCGGCGCCGCGCGCCGCCCGATGACAGGCTCCAGCGGGTGAACCAGTATTCCAGAGCAATCGTGATAAATCGTGAAGCTGCGGCGTACTGGATACTCCGCTTTCGCGGAGTATGACGCCCAGGGGTGAAGTAGCGCGAGCGGCGCCGTTACGTCTTTTTCTTCACATCCTTGATGCTGGAGAATGTGATGCCCTCGGCGCGCTCGCTGGTATAGCCGAGATAGAATTCATTCTTGGCCAGGAACACCGGATCGCCGTCGACGTCGTCGGCAACGCCGGAGCCGTTGGCGGCGATGAACGCGTCGAGCTTCTTGCGGTCGTCGGACGAGATCCAGCGCGCCAGTTGAAACTCGCTCACCTCGAATTCGACCGGCAGGGCATATTCGGCGTCGAGCCGCGCTTTGAGCACGTCGAGCTGGAGTGGGCCGACCACGCCGACCAGGGCCGGCGCGCCGTCGCGCGGGCGGAACACCTGCACCACGCCCTCCTCCGACATCTGCTGCAACGCCTCTTTGAGCTTTTTCGCTTTCATCGCATCGGTCAGGCGCACCCGGCGAACGATTTCCGGCGCGAAGCTGGGCACGCCGACGAAAGTGAGGTCCTCGCCTTCGGTCAGCGTGTCGCCGATCCGCAGCGTGCCGTGATTGGGAATGCCGACGACGTCGCCGGCAAAGGCCTCGTCCGCCAGCGCGCGATCCTGCGCGAAGAAGAACTGCGGACTGGAGAGCGACATGTTCTTGCCGGTGCGTACCAGTCTTGCCTTCATGCCGCGGCTGAGTTTGCCCGAGCACAAACGCGCAAACGCAATGCGGTCGCGATGGTTCGGGTCCATATTGGCCTGGATCTTGAACACGAAGGCGCTCATCCGCGGCTCAGCCGCTTCGACCTTGCGCAGATTGGAATCCTGCGCGCGCGGCGGCGGCGCGAAACGGCCGAGACCTTCGAGCAAATCGCCGACGCCGAAGTTGCGCAGCGCACTGCCAAAATATACCGGCGTCAGGTGGCCTTCGCGAAAAGCTTCGAGCTCGAACGGCTTGCAGGCTTCGGACACCAGCGCGAGCTCATCCTTGATCGCGGCAACGTCGAGATTGGGATTGCGGCCGGCAAGCTCGGCGATATCGATCTGTTGCGCTGCGCCGGTCTTGGCGCCGCCGCCTTCGAGCAGCCGCACGCCGCCATTGGCGACATCATAGGTGCCGAGAAAATCACGGCCGCGGCCGACCGGCCAGGTCATCGGCGCGGTGTCGAGCGCCAGCATCTTTTCGATTTCATCCAGGAGATCGAAAGTGTCGCGGCTGTCGCGGTCCATCTTGTTGATGAAGGTGATGATGGGGATGTCCCTGAGACGGCACACCTCGAACAGCTTCCGCGTCCGCGCCTCGATACCCTTGGCGGCGTCGATCACCATCACGGCGGAATCCACCGCGGTCAGGGTGCGGTAGGTGTCTTCGGAAAAATCCTCGTGGCCCGGCGTGTCCAAAAGGTTGAACACCAGGCCTTCGAACTCGAAGGTCATCACCGAGGTGACGACCGAGATGCCGCGCTCGCGTTCGATCTTCATCCAGTCCGAGCGGGTGTTGCGGCGCTCGCCCTTGGCCTTGACCTGCCCTGCGAGATTGATCGCACCTCCAAACAGCAGCAGCTTCTCGGTCAGCGTGGTCTTGCCGGCGTCCGGATGCGAGATGATCGCAAAGGTTCGCCGCCGCGCCACCTCAGCGGCGAGCGGCGAGCGGGACGGCGATTCGGTTGCAATGGCGAGATCGGACATGGGGCTGAGCCGTTTGGCAGGGAAACCGGACCGGATCAAGCAGGATCGGCACAGTCCATATATGGATTGTGCGAGGGAACTCCAGTTCGCGGGGGTATTCGCCTATCGCACCAGCGATGCCGACCAGTATGTCAGCGCCGCGATCGCGGCTGCGGCCGGGATGGTAATCACCCAGGCATAGACGATCGAACTCGCCACGTTCCAGCGCACCGCCGAGGCCCGCCGCGCCGCGCCGACGCCGACGATGGCGCCGGTGATGGTATGGGTGGTCGAAACGGGAACCCCGAGCCAGGTCGCCATGAACAGCGTCGCGGCGCCGCCGGTCTCCGCGCAAAATCCCTGCATCGGCGTCAGCCTTGTGATCCGCAGTCCCATGGTGCGGACGATCCGCCAGCCGCCCATCAGGGTGCCCAGTGCCATCGCCGCCTGGCACGATAACACCACCCAGAACGGCACCGAAAAATGCGCGCCAAGGTATCCTTGCGAATACAGCAGCACCGCGATGATCCCCATCGTCTTCTGTGCATCGTTGCCGCCGTGGCCCAGCGAGTACAGCGACGCCGAAACGAATTGCAGGATACGGAAGGCGCGATCGACCGCAAAAGGCGTCGAGCGTACCGACGCCCACGAGACGATCGCGACCAGCACCATCGCCAGCAAGAATCCGACCAGCGGTGACAGCACGATCGCGAGCAGTGTTTTCGACAGCCCGCCCCAGACCGCCACCGAAATTCCGCCCTTGGCCATTCCGCCCCCGACCAGTCCTCCGATCAACGCGTGCGAACTGGAGGACGGTATCCCCAATCCCCATGTGATCAGGTTCCAGACGATAGCGCCCATCAATGCTGCGAAGATGACCTGCGCATCGATGATGCTGGGCTCGACGATCCCGGTGCCGATGGTTTGCGCGACATGAAGCCCGAACACCAGAAACGCGACGAAGTTGAAAAACGCCGCCCAGAGCACCGCGTAGTGCGGCCGCAGCACCCGGGTCGAGACGATCGTCGCGATCGAGTTGGCGGCATCGTGCAATCCGTTGAGGAAGTCGAACAGCAGCGCGACTGCGATCAGTCCGACCAGGATAGGAAGACCAAGCGTGGCGTCCACTGCGCGGCCCTGCCCTATACCTGTTCGATCACGATACTGTTGATCTCGTTGGCAACGTCGTCGAAACGATCGGCGACTTTCTCGAGATGGTCGTAGATCTCGGCGCCGACGATGAAATCCATGGTGTTGGCGCTGCGATGCTTGAGGAAGAGCTCCTTGAGGCCGATATCGTGAAGATCATCGACACGGCCCTCCAGCTTGGTCAGCTC